>CAZEXF010000028.1:0-10612 GCA_964516855.1 uncultured archaeon
TTTTTTGAAAAATTGTTCATTTATAAAAAGAACTGGAAAAGACGCCCTGTACTAGACATCTATGAATTAGGGATGTTGAATGAAGAGGATCCAAGTAATTATGATTTAATGAAGAGATTTGAAAAAGTAGATGATTTAACATATTTGGCATCAATCAAAGGACCCGATGACCTAAGCAAAGAGGAAGAAAAAAAAGTACAAGATTTTATAAATGATTCTATGGCCATGGCCTGATTTGTGGTATCCATTCATTTTCCAAATTAATTGGCAGAATTTGACCTTCGGAGGTACTTGAATTGTCTAGTAAAAAAAGAACAGAAATAGTATTTAGTTTAACTAAGTTTCGCCGATTAGAACTTTCTTTTCTTTGCGAAACAATCCCTGCAAAAAACAGGCCTGCCTTCAGTGGGCTTGAAAGGAACTTCGCATTCTTTGCCACACTCAGCGCAAACTGCCTTGTGCATTTCTCTTGATCCGAAATTCCTTCTCGGGCCACGATCACGATCGAAATCTGCCATGTTAACTTCCTCCATATAAACGCATGCATTTCATGCATCAACTTGATAAACAAACAGAGAAAACTCTTGCTTCCCCGGATCATTTATCTTAAAAACAGGTCTTAATAATTTATAAGCGTGAAATTAATGAAAAACGCATGTTTTTATCGTTTGGTATCTATTACCACGGGAAGGGAAACTGTTTATCGGGAAAGGGAACGAACGGCCTGACCGGCTTATATCGAAGTCATCTTGACACCGGAAACTACACGAAAGACCATTCATTCAAAATCCCGGGATTGATTTTCAGTTATATATTTTTTCGGGATTTCAGGCAGTTTTTTGATCCCCACTTCCTTCAGGCATTTTTTTAAATTATCAAGGTCAAGCCGGAGAGTCTTTCCAAGAATACTACTACTAAAATACCTTCCGTCTCCGCAATGGATATTGAACCCCCTGTCGTGTATTACCAGTTTAATTTCCTGCCCCAGCCCCACTGTCTCGTATGTGGCCCTGTCCGTTTCCCCGGTCCGCTTTCTTACCCATCTGTATGTCATACGATTATAGCTTCTTGTTAAATTTTAAAAGGTTATGGGAAAGTCTCCGGTCAAGGATATAACAGTGTTATATCCATTGATTATTCCTTTCGCCAAGAATTCATCATGTTCCTCGAGATCCTTTTCTTCATCCTTCTCGGCCTCCTGCTGGGAACGATCACAGGACTGATACCCGGCCTCCATCCCAACAACCTTTTCGTTATAATCCTGGCGGCGGCACCCTTCCTGACGTCCCTGCCCCTCCATTCAATACTGGCCTTCGTCGTCTCGCTCTCGGTGTCGAACACGTTCATAGACTTCATCCCGTCCATATTTTTCGGGGCTCCCGAAGAGGATTCGGTCCTGTCCGTGCTTCCCGGGCACAGGATGCTCCTGGAAGGGAGGGGCTACGAGGCCCTCTTCCTAGCCACGACCGGCGGTCTCATGGTCATAATGCTGACCGTGATCACCCTTCCCGTCCTGATAACGTCCGTGCCCTTCCTCTATTACGCCATCAAGCCGGTGATCCACTTCATCCTGGCCGCGATCGTGCTCTGGATGATAGTGACAGAAAAAAAGAAGTTCGCCGCGATATCGGTCTTTCTTCTCGCGGGAGTTTTCGGGTTCATGTCCCTGAACTCCCTGCCCTCTGACCATGCGCTTTTCCCCGCCCTAACAGGGCTTTTCGCGATCAGCACGCTCATTACCAGCATATTCTCAGGCGTGAGGATTCCCGCCCAGAGAAAAACAGGGGAGATAAGGGCATCCTGGATAAGGGGCGGACTGACCGGATGGCTTGCCGGGCTCCTTGCAGGGCTTCTCCCCGGGATAGGGTCCTCCCAGTCGGGCGTCATCGCTTCCCAGTTCTTCAGGGTGAAAAGGAAGGAGTTCATCATAACCCTGGGAGGGATCAACACCTCCAACATCTTCTTCACGCTGATAGTCTTCTTCCTGATAGGTAAGACCCGTTCCGGAGCCTCATGGTTCATTTCACAGCTTTTCAGCCTATTCACGTACAACGATCTCATACTGATCGCGATAATAGGGGTCATAACATGCTTTCTTTCGGTACTGATGACCCTGAGGACGGGATCGTTCGTGATGAACAGGATAAACGAAAGGAACTACCAGAGGATCTCAAAGACAACCCTGGTATCCCTGGTGGTGCTGATAATCATCTTCTCAGGTCTTCCCGGCCTCCTCATCGCGCTCACAGGAACGATGATAGGGTTACTGACCATAATATCGGGAATAAAACGGACCCACATGATGGGATTTCTCCTTTTTCCAACAATACTCTATTTCTCAGGAATGAGCCCTTATTTAATGAATTTCCTTTACTAGATACGACCAAATGGCAAAAATATTTCCACTGGAAACCAAAAAACCGCCTTTTACGTAAAAATAGGCAGGTTCAGACTTCACATGAAAAAATCAAACCGGCATACTGCGGACAAACAGGCAGTTTCCACATGAAATCAGGGTGTGCCTTTTCATATGATTTCATGTAACATTCATCCCATCAGAAGCCCCCGAATCACGAACAAAAAACAGAAAGTTCCACATGAAATGGAGGGGTTTCATTTCATTCATATGACGCCAAGGATTTTTTGTGAATCCCCCCGGTAAAGTCTGAAAGAACAACATACGTCAGACCACTACATGCTTCGAGGTTCCGCGTGACGACGAGAATTCCAGCTCCCCTCCGCATTCACAGCTCCCTTTTAGAGGAGGTATCTGGTAGCTCCTGTTGCACTTCCTGCAGAAGAAACCGGTGACCTCGTCTATGGGAAGGGATTTGATCTCCGATTTCTTTTCGCTTTTGCTGTTGCAGTTTAGCGCCCCCAAAAGGCTGGTCTGCTTTCCCTTTCCCAGAAGCTCTGTCTTTGATATTTCGAGCGCGCCGAAAATCCTTTCCAGCGGTGGAAGCAGCTGGTTCTCGATATAATACTTCGAATCGATTTCCAGACCCTTTTCCAGAACGTAATTCGGGTCCTCGGCCCTTTTGGAAAGAAGGTCAAGCCCCTTGACAATCACGTACCCTATCCTGTCCCCCACTCCGGGAACCTCGGCAGGCGACCTCTTCCTCATCTTTTTCACCAGCTCTGCATGCGGCTGCACCCCGGCGTAACCGTCCGCCCTTTTAGTCATGGTTTTCGTGATGACCAGCTTCTGGATGGGAATTTTCCTGTTAACCATGTCGTTCACGACGCATTTGAAATACTTCACGGCCATCTTGATGTCATTCTCCTTCAGGACGATCTCTATGACCCTTTTCATGGTCTCGCTCACCAGGTCGCACCAGTCCCTCCGGACGGTCTCGATTCCCTTCGTCTCTATCTTTTCCTCCCATCCCTTCCCGGAGGGCTCGAACGACCATGCAGCATACCTTTTCTTTGTCAGGGGGAGGAATCTCTTGAAAACCTTTTCGAACTCGAGTTCCATGACGCCCTTGAGGTTTTCGGTGATCTGGGAGCTTATCCCGTCACCGATTTCCCTGACCCTTTCCAGGTCTTCCGTGTCCACCTTGACCATCACCGAATCCGTGTCCCCGTAAACCACCCTGTATTTGAACTCGTTCTCGATCAGCTCCCTGGTAGTTTTTATGGTCTCCCTCCCGAACGCGGTTATAGAGTTGGCTATCCTCAGGTCGTAAACCTTGGCCCTCGGATACCCGAAATGCCCGTAGAACGCGTTTGACATTATCTTGAGAGCCCACTGCTTGGCGTCCAGTTCCATTATCTTTCCCTTGTCCGTCTCCTTCCTTATGTACTTCTTGACCTCGGTCCTTTCATCGGTCAGTTTCTCAAGTATCTTGGGAATGATTCCCTTCCTGACATCGTGGGGGATGAATTTCGCGCCCGAGGGGGACACGATGCTCTCGCCCTCGTAATTGCCGGTTATCAGCGTGGTGGGGCAGATGTTGAATGTCCTTATGAGGGACGGGTACATGGCCTTGAAGTCCAGGACGATGACATTCGCATGCAGCCCCTTTTTGGGGTCGATGACGAACCCTCCTTTCAGCTCCTTCACCCTCTGTTTCTCCCTTTTCGCGACATCCGAACCCCTTGGCCTGCAGGGGATTATGTAGCCTTCCCTGTTGAATTCCCTGAGTATGATGTTCTCGATACGGGTCGTCTCTCCCGAGTCCAGTATGTCCTGTATGAGCGTTCCCGTAATCTTGGAAAGGGCGAAAAACTTGTCCAGCAGCTTCAGCTTCAGCAGCAGGTCAAGGGCCAGTCTGCTGTCCTTCCTGCAGTAAGAGACCAGCTTCTTGAAATCCTTCTGGGGACCCTTCCAGTACTTGGAGATTTCCGACTTCTTGACATCCTCCTTGGTTTCGTTCAAAAGGACGGACGCCACCGTGTTAAGATCATACCTCTTCATCGAGAATCCCTTCTTTATGATCTCAAAGGGGTCCGCGATCAGCCTCCCGGTGATGTTCACCTTCTGCTTCGACATGAACTTCCTGATCGTGACCTGCTTCTTGCATCTCCCGAAAACGGGGCTTATCTCGTTCTGCCTCATCCGTTCTATTATGTATGGTATGTCGAAATTGTTGATGTTGTAACCGGTGATTACATCCGGATCATAATCCATGATTATGTCGATGATGCCCTGAAGCATGTCCTTCTCGCTTTCGTAGCCCTTCACGGTCTCGTCGAACCTCGTGCTCAGCACCACGGACTTTTTGCCCTTGTAAGGCTCGCTCGTGACCAGGGATACCATTATGATGGGATCCTTCCTCGCATCCGGCATCCCGGCATCCCTGATAGATACGCACTCGATATCTAGCGCGAGGTATTTCAGCCTAGGGATCGTATCCTGCCTCTTGACAACTTTTATATTTTTCAGCGCCACCGTCCTCTCAGTCATCACGGTATTGGTGGAGACGGGATTGTCTTCACCGGTATCTATCCAATCCAGGCCGTTGATCCCGAAATCCGCCATGAACCTGTACTTGAAGGGGATGTCCGCCTCGTACACCTCATATCCTTTTGCAGCAAGCCTGTCCCTTATTTCCGGGGTCTTGGCAGGGTTCTTTAGGAATATCCTCCAGACATCCCTCCTGGACACCTGATAACCGACCGCCATGAACTTCTTGTCTTTCTCGACCCTCGCGAGATTGGACTCCCCCTTCAGGACGTCCTTCATGTCGCTTTCCGAGACGACATAAAAGTAGGGCAGATACCTCTGGGGATGTCCCTCGTAGAACCCGCACACGGTCTTTCCGTTTTCATCCCTGCCGAAAATCCGGATTACCGGAAGCTCGTTGACCAGCGTGTAGTCGATATCGAGAACCTGAAGCAGCATAATGAATCTTAACAGCGAATTTTTATAACCATTTCGATGAAGCAAACTATATTTTCAAACGGAATAATTTTAAATAGCTCCCGGTCATTATTCATCATTATGAAGATAAACCCCAGGCAGCTGGAAAAGGCAATGAAGCAGATGGGAATGCACATGGAGCAGATCGACGCGGAAGAGGTCATCATCAAGACAAAGGAAAAGGAAATCGTGATAACAGAACCCGAGGTCTCCAAGGTAAACATGATGGGACGGGACACGTTCCAGATCACCGGAAACATATCGGAAAGGGAGACGGAAAAATTCTCAGACGACGACGTCGAGATGATCATGGAAGAGACGGGGGCCTCCGAGGAGCAGGTGAGGGAAATGCTGGGAAAGACCCAGGACCTGGCGGAGACCATAATGAAACTGAAAAAGGAATAGGCCATTCTCTTTTTTCGAAAGTATAAATACAGGTATTGACGAAATTAATATACAGGTGTAAAAATGTCTCTCAGGGAAAATCTGAATCTTGGGGTCAGATTTCTGAAGGAGCCGTCCAAGACATTCGATTCGGTGAAGAGGACAGCCCTCAAAGAGGGCTTCAAATACATTCTGGTAATGGCAGCGATATTCGCAGTACTGAACGGCATAGTGAGCGCGATGATGGTCGGATACGCCCAGTCGGCATTCACGCTCACCATGGCCACCCAGCTCCCGCTGATCGTGCTGATCACGTTCGTCGCCGGGGCGATCGCGGCCTACGTGCTGGCGGTGGTTCTCAGCATCATCTGGGGACTATGGCTTCATCTGTGGGTCTACGTCTTCGGTGCAAGGGGGAGCCTTGAACAGACCATGAAATCGGTGTTCTACGGACAGACGCCCATGTACCTGATCGGGTGGATACCGTTCCTCAACATAGTGTTCGGAATATGGGCCATCGTCTGGACGGGGATAGGGCTGGGAAGGCTGCACGGCTACCAGAAGGAAGGAATGCTCGCACTTGCGTTCACGCTCGCTCTGGGGATCCCGGTGCTTGTGATATCGCTTCTCGCTGCAACGTTCCTGATGAGCATGATCCCGTTGATGGGCGGAATCGTATAGGTTCCTCCCAACATTTTATTTTTTACGATATGCCAAGCTTTTTCTTCAGCATCTTGCTTCTCAGGTAGTCCTCCCTCGCAATCTGCTCCAGCCTGAGCTCGATCCATTTCTCCGACCCCCGGAGCTCAGGGATCACGAAATTTTCCAGGGAATTCAGGACCTTCCTGCCCTTCTTGATCTCTTCCGAGAGGACCTTTATCCCGTGTTCCACCTCTCCCAGAACGAGAACCTCCCCCAGCATCCCCTCAAACCCGGACCTGGCATTTTCGAACGAGAAGGGGACATTGAAAAACCGGAACGGCCGGTCAGAGGATTTCCATTCCAGCTTCGGAAGCGATACCCCCATGATCTTCTTCATGCCCATTTTCAGCTCCCCGTAGGGCACGGAGCCAGAGCCGTTCCTGACCCCCGAAACCCCCAGGCGGGATTCGAGTATCAGGAGCTTCCTGTAGTTTTCAAGCAGCCTTTTCCCGATCTCCCTCCTCTTCTCCCCCCTCGTCTTCACATACCTGAAAAACATGCTGACAAGTGCGTCTATCTTGTCCTGAAGTATCTCCCTCCCCTTCCGGGCAATGCCCATCTCATCCCTTACCCTCAGAAGCTCCTTTCTGTTCGGGCTTTCCTTTATCGTTATCATGTCCACCATACAATGCCTTCAGCCGCTCGTCCAGCCTTTTCAGCCTCTCCCCAGGAAGCAGGGAAAAGAGTTTCCAGGACCTGT
Organism: uncultured archaeon; assembly: GCA_964516855.1. Taxonomy (GTDB): domain Archaea; phylum Aenigmatarchaeota; class Aenigmatarchaeia; order QMZP01; family QMZT01; genus CAZEXF01. Next base: position 7,152 of record CAZEXF010000028.1, read on the forward strand.
CAAGGGAATCCTTTATGCTCCTGTCCTCCGTCATTCCCTGGTTTATCACCGAGCCCTCGAATCCCTTTGCCCATTCCAGATATTTCCTGTCCGTCTCCGTCAGGCCCTCCTCCCCGATCACGGACATGAGGGCCCTCAGCCTTTCGACCTCCGCCAGGTTGGAATAGCACTGGCCGGAGACGCCCTTGTGATCCTCCCTTGTCAGGCCCTTGCCGACTCCCTTGTTCATGAGCCTGGAAAGGGAGGACAAAAGGTCGATCGGTGGGTATATCCCCTTCCGGAACATATCCCTCGAGAGAAGTATCTGGCCCTCGCATATGTAACCGCTCAGGTCCGGAATCGGATGGGTGATGTCGTCCTCGGGCATGGTGAGAACGGGCATGAGAGTTATGCTGCCCTTCTTCCCGTGGATCCTCCCGCTCCTCTCAAAGATGCTGGCCAGGTCCGTGTACAGGTAGGACGGATACCCCCTCCTGCTCGGTATCTCCTCCTTGGCCGAAGAGACCTCCCGGAGCGCGTTGCAGTAGGACGTCATGTCGGTAAGTATGACGAGCACGTGATAATCGAGTTCCCATGCGAAATACTCGGCCGTGGTCAGGGCGATCCTGGGAGTCGAGAGCCTCTCTATTACGGGATCGGTCGTCTTGTTAAGGAAGAGTATGACCCTTTTCAGGGCCCCGCTCTTCTCGAACTCGTGCCTGAAATAGCGGGCATCGTCAAACCCGACCCCTATCCCCGCGAACACCACCAGAAAATCCTCCCCGGTCAGGATTTTTGCCTGTTTCGCTATCTGGGTGATCAGCTCCGTATGGGGCATGCCGACCCCGGAGAATATCGGAAGCTTCTGTCCCCTTGTCATGGAATTCATCAGGTCGATCCCGCTTATGCCGGTCTGGATGAACTCTTCCGGATATCTCCTCGAGACGGGATTGATCGGGCTCCCGTTTATGTCCAGTTCCCTTTCCACCACCATCTTGCCCTCAACGGGCTCCCCGAGGCCCGTGAACACAGAGCCTATCATGTCCTCCGACACCCCGAGCTTCATTGTCTTCCCGGTGAACCTGACCTTCGTCCTTTCCACGTCCACTCCCTTGGTCCCCTCAAATACCTGGATCACCGCCCTGTCCTCGTCCAGTTCCAGTATCTGGCCCCTCCTGACCTTCCCGTCGACCTCTATCTCGACGATCTCCCCGTATCCGACGTCCCTGATGTCCTCCAGGAATATCAGGGGTCCAGTGACCTTCGTAAGAGTCTGGTACTCGATCATGTTCATACCTCGTGTTTCATTTTCGAAAACTTCTCAAGGACATCCCTTTTCAGTACGTCCTCCGCTTTCTTCCCGCTCTCTATCTCCCTGAGGCCGTTCCTGTAAAGCCCTATGATCCTCTTCAGCATGCTCTGCTGTTTCTGTATGTCCGTGTACGAGTCGACCCCGTCATAGGCATCCTGCTGGAGGAAATCCTCCCGCACGATCCTCGCTATGCCGATCAGCAGCTTCTCGTTCTCCGGGAGGACATCGATCCCCACGACCCTTATCACCCTTTCCAGCTCGGCCTCCTTCTGGAGTATGCCCATGATTTCCTTCCTGTTTTCGTCCCAGGTGTCGACCTGTCTGGTGAACCATTCCCTGAGGTCATCGGACTGTCTTGAATACGAAAGCAGCCAGTTGATCGCCGGGAAGTGCCTTCTCCAGGAAAGCTTCTGGTCGAGCGCCCAGAAGACCTTCGCGCTCCTCAGTATGGCCTGGGTGACGGGCTCGGAAAAGTCCGCGCCCGGAGGTGACACGCTCGCTATCAGCGAGAGCGAGCCCATGCTCCCGTTGAGGTTCTCCACCCTTCCCGACCGCTCCATGAACTCTCCTATGCTGCTTTCAAGGTAAACGGGATAGCCCTCCTCCCCCGGAAGCTCCTCCAGCCTTCCGGAAACCTCCCTCAGCGCCTCGGCCCACCTGGATGTGGAATCGATAAGAATGGCCACGTTATATCCCTGGTCCCTGAAATACTCCCCTATGGATATGGACGTGTGCACGGATGTCTCCCTTGCCACCACCGGCATGTTGGAGGTGTTCACTACAAGGACCGATTTCCCCATCAGCGGCTTCCCTTTGCGGTCCTTCAGCTCCCCCATCTCGTTTATTATGTCCGTCACCTCGTTCCCCCTTTCTCCCGTCCTGCACACGATGTTGACATCGGAGTCGCAGTTGGCGGTGATTATGCTCTCGAGAACGGTTTTACCGGCCCCGAAACCTCCCGGAAGGCAGACGGCCCCGCCCTTCGCGACAGGGAAGACCGAGTCGATCACCCTCTGACCGGTTATCAGCGGCTCGAAAAAGCCGAGCTTCTTCCGGAAGGGGCGGACCGAACGGACTTCCCATTCCTGGAGCATCCGGAGCTCTCCTTTGTCCATCTCGCATACGACGTCGTCAACCCCGAACTTCCCGCTTGATATCTTCCTGACGGTCCCGGAAATCCCCGGAGGGACCATGATCCTGTGGTCGATGCCTCCATCCCTGACGGTCCCTATCACGTCCCCGGGGGACACCTTCCTGTTTTCGGACACCTTCGCAACGAACTCCCACCTTTTCTTTCTGTCGAGCTTGTTGAGCCTGACACCCCTTTTTATATAGAATTCCCCTCCCCTGCTCATGTCAGCCAGCGGGCGCTGCAGCCCGTCATAGATATTCCCCATGAGCCCCGGCCCCAGCTCTATGGAGAAAGGCTTTCCGAAAGAAACGACGGGCTCGTCAACCCTCAGGCCGCTGGTGTCCTCATAGACCTCGACAAAGGCCTGGTCGTTGACCAGCTTGATAATCTCCCCGAGAAGCCCGGATTCCCCTATCCTCACGACGTCCCACATGCGGGCTCCCCTCATCCCGCTCGCCACGATAACGGGCCCGGATATCTTCTTTACCTTACCCTTTATCATGTTTTATTTTTGTCCGGATAGCATAAAAAGAGTCACGAATGCCGGACGTCCCCGATGATCTCCCTGATCATCTTCTTTATCTCCCCCACGTCCTCCTGCCCGAATTTGTCAGGGACGGGAATGAATATCTTACCCCGGTCGTCTTCAACCTCCCTGAGCAGTCTTTCGTTTATTATTATGACCTTCTCTCCCTCGACCTTCTCGAGATTCTCATTCAGGTTTTCAGGGCCGGTCTCGTAACACTTCCTTATCCCCGCCATACGGAAACCGATGACGGTTTCCCTGTCACCCAGAACCGCGATCATGCTTTAATTTCGATAATCCTAAATAAAAGATTGCCGGGCCCGGATCAGTAATCGACCAGCAATTTCAGCTCGTCCCTCGGCAGGCCTTCCTTTATGAATTTTATCATCATCCTTATCCTGTCCTTTTCCGCCTCCCTGCTGGTGAGATAGAACATGAGCAGTCCCAGCCCGAACGGGGACTCTTCCAGCAGTTTCCGGGAAAGGGATATCATGCCCCTGTTCACCAGCAGT
>CAZEXF010000029.1:0-10493 GCA_964516855.1 uncultured archaeon
AAGACAGTTTCACTTCATACCCCCCGATCTCCATGACAGGATTCCTTTTCACCTCCGCCCCCAGAAGCATGGCAAGCAACTGTCCTCCGCAACAAATCCCGAAATATGGCTTGTTCAATTCAACAACCCCTTTCAGGAAAATCAATTCCTTTTTCAGAATCGGATGGCTTGAAAATTCATAGGCTGAAACCGGAGTTCCTCCGACTATAAAAACGTCAAATTTTTTAGCAGAAGGGAAAGCATCCCCGGCATAAGCATGGAAGATCTGATACCTGATCGAATTCTCCTTAAGGTAGTTTTCGTATAGTCCGATAGATTCTGTTTTACAGTTCTGTATAACCAGCACATTCATGTTGAAAATTGATCTATTTATTTATAAATATCCCATTCCACTATTTAGAATAACACAGCGGGATGGAGCAGCCTGGAGTTGTCTGAATGTGATGAAATCACGTTCTTTCGCTTGGATGCTCGCTGGGCCCATAACCCAGAGGTCGGTGGTTCAAACGACTGAAACACTTAATATGTGTTTCTTTCTGGAATTCCACCTCCCGCTATCCTTTCATTTCTTTTCAGTATTCCTGAAATATCGTGGATATTCCAGCCGAAGAAGTAAATTCTATTTTAGGCATTTCAGACAAAGGGTCATCCCCGCCAATCTTGTCGCAATAGCATGATTCAGCCTCGGGATGTTCTTTCTCCAATGAACCCAGAAGGGCCATTTCGTCATCCGAAATGCCGAAAAGTTTCCCTTTGAAGATTAAAGCGTATTTATCTTCGTGTCCTTGTTTTATCAAGCCCGGTTCCATATCGGCAAATGCCCCCATGTCCCTTTTCATCTGGGGAGTTGTTTCTGGAAATCCCCGCGATCTAATATAATCCTTTAGAAGCCCTGTCCTTGGTTCTGTCTGGAAATACTGTGAATCACCCATATTTATAATAATTTAAATAATTTTTATAAATCTTCATTACCCCTGTATATTCGGGGTTAATTGGGATGAACATGAAATTCGCATTCATTTTACTGGTGTTGGGTCTGGTTTTGGTCAGCGGATGCACAACCCAAAGTACTGACACGAGCCCACCCGTGGGCAACTCCCCGGAGGACGCGAAGACGAAGTGCGTCTACCTCTGCGCCTTCGAGAAGGCCAGGGGGACGGACCTTACGGATGGACCCTGCCTGTCGGACGATAATCCTGACTGGGAGGTCGAGGGATGGGTGTGCGATGTGGCGCACGTCCCGAGAATGCCCGTCGACGACCTGCCGGAGAACCAGTGCAGCGAATACCGTACGGGCCATGCCTCCCGTTTCGTCGAGGTGGACCCGGACTGCAGCTTTATAAAATCCGTATGAGAACTATTAATCGGGTGTTAGGGATTCCGAGGTTCACTTACTCGCTTCTTCAGAAGGCGCTGGAGGCAAAGGGGAGGCCTGTTGATATGGACGAGATACTGGAACAGGTATCGGGAAAATATTTCGTTCTGTTGGACGAGATAAAGTCGGGCCTCCAGTTCCTCGAAAGGAAGGGTCTAATAAAGAAGGAATTCGACGCCAGGAAGAAAAAATATTTCTTTGACCTTAGAAAAAGGGGCATGAACGGGTCAGATATCCTGAGGAACCATACCGACGTTTTCGAAAGCTCCGTCCTGGAATAAACAATATAAGGCGTCCTTACAATACGATTTTATGCTCATAATGGTATGCGGCCTTCCCGGAACCGGGAAGACGACCCTCTGCAGGGAAATCCTGAAACGTTTGAAAGCTCACCTGATCAGGACGGACGTGATCAGGAAGGCGATTTTCGAGAAGCCCGAATACACCGAGGAGGAGAAGGAATTCGTGTACGAGCAGGTCCTGGACCTGACTGGAATCTACCTGGCCAAGGGGGAGAACGTCATACTGGATGCCACCTTTCACAGCAAGGGGACGAGGAAAAGATTCTATTCGGTCGCGGACAGGCTGAAGGTCCCCCTGGAAATCATCGAGGTGGTATGCCCTCCCGGGAAGGTGAGGTCCAACATGTCGGAAAGATCAGGCAAGGACAAGTCGGATGCGGGCCCTGGCGTATACGAACTGGTGAAGAAACAGTGGGAACCGATCGAGAGGGATCACGTCATAATCGATTCCTCAAAGAAGGGCTGGAGGGAGGAAGTCGGGAAACTCTTCTAACCGAGGATTTTCTCGATTTTTGCATTAAGAAATTTCAAATCAACCACATAAGAATTGGGAATAATGTTATCTTTTTCATTTATGTCAATTTCTCCCTTTGTCACAATTACCGGATTAGGGAGTTTCATATCAAAAAGTTGCATGAAATTCCTCATTTCAATATAGTTAGGATTTCCCAGAATCGTGAGGTCATGACTCCTGACTTCTTCTATTTCTGCCGGTTTAAGTCTATAAGTAAAATCGTATTTTTCCCCGTTGAGTTCCTTATTGAGCATGACGATGGAATCAAACAACAATTTTGATGCTGGCTCAGCCGAATAACCAATATACAGTATCTTCTTCATGAAAAAAGGTAGCACTGTTAGTTTTTTATTCGTTAGAATTCCTTCGAATACTGCCAGGCGTACTCGAAATATCGCTTCGAGAGGGCTTTCGCCTTTTCCTTCTCTTCCGGGGTGACATCCGGGTCGTCCAGCCGGAATCCTATCACCTTCCCCCGGACGTAGGCCCTGTAGCACATGTAGAAGGGGAGGAAGTCGGGGAGCTCCATGTCCCCGGTTCTTTCGATGAACATGTTGACGAAATGGTCCGCCAGCTCCTTCCTGCCCTTGAAATCCAGGTCCATCGCCAGGAAGGCGACATCGTTCGCGATGTCCGAGACGGCGAACCGTTCATTGAACTCGATCGCGTCGAAGATGAATATCTTCCCGTTGATCACGAAGATGTTCCCGGAATGGAGGTCCCCGTGGCACCATTTGACCTTCCCTTCCCGCTGCCTTTTCCTGAAGAGTTCTTCCCTCTCCTTCATGAATTTATTCACCTTTCTCTCGATTTCCCTGAATTCGGAATCCTCCAGAAGTAGCCCCCTGTATTTCTCGGTCTGGCGGAAATTCTCGTTCCAGTTGAACCTGACGGTTTCGATGCCTCCGGGACTTCCCGGGTCTGGGTATGTCTTTGTCTTCGAATAGAACCTTTCAAGGATTCCGATAATCTTGTCCATTGCCTCTTTGTCGATCATCCCCCTTTCGAGGAGGACGTCCATCAGGCGGTCCTGGGGGAGCTCCTTCATCTTTATAACGTAATCGACCGGGTCGCCGGGACCGTTTATTTTCAGGTCAAAATTGAAACGGTTGACGGGGAGGACGCCGAGGTATATCTCCGGGGAGAACATCCGGTTGATCTCAAGCTCCTTCTCGCAGAACCTCTTCCGCTTTTCCGGGGTGGAGAAATCGAGAAAACCGAAGTCCACCGGCTTTTTCACCTTGTAGACGTATTCCCCCGTGAGGAACACCCAGGAGATATGGGTCTGGATCATGTCGATCTTGAGGACGCGGACGTCGTAGGTTTCCGGCCTCTTCATCGCCTCGAGAATCCCGGATCTCCTCATAATAATATTTATATCAGAAACCATTAATATCAAAACCAAAAACTCATGTTTCCATCCAGGTGATCTTATGAGCAAGGTGAAATACATGAAACTTGCCCCGCAGGGGAAGCTGAAGATCGAATGGGCCGAGAGCCACATGCCCGTTCTGATGGGTATCATGAATAGGTTCAGCAAGGAGAAGCCCCTGAAAAACCACACTATAGCCTGCTGCCTTCACGTAACGAAGGAGACCGCCGTTCTTATGAAGGCCCTGAAAGCCGGCGGTGCCAGGGTCTATCTCTGCGGCTCGAATCCCCTGAGCACCCAGGACGACATCGCCGCCGGCCTGGTGAAGGAAGGCATCAACGTCTTTGCCTGGAGAGGGGTCAGCAACAGGGAATACTACTGGTGCGTCGACCAGGTGCTGAAATCCAACCCCGACATAACCATGGACGACGGCGGGGACCTCGTCACAAGGATCCAGACGAAGAGAAAGGACCTGCTCAAGAAGGTGATAGGAGGGACGGAGGAGACCACCACGGGGGTGATCAGGTTCCGGGCGATGGAAAAGGACGGGGTCCTGAAATACCCGATTATTGCGGTGAACGATGCTCAATGCAAGAACATGTTTGATAATTTTTACGGAACCGGTGAAAGTTCATTGCATGCAATAATAAGGGCCACCAACATATTGCTGCCTGGCAAAACTGTCGTGGTTGGAGGTTACGGACACTGCGGTCAGGGTGTTGCCACGATGGCAAAGGGAATGGGTGCGCATACTGTTATCAGTGAAATTAATCCCGTACTGGCTTTAAAGGCGTATTTTGATGGGCATGAAGTGATGACAATGGAAAAGGCCGCAAGGATCGGGGATATTTTTATTACCGTAACTGGTTGTAAACATGTTGTCAGAAAGGAACATTTTAGGTTGATGAAATCAGGTGCCATACTATCAAACGCAGGTCATTTTGACATAGAAATCGATGTTAAAGGTTTAAAGAGAATGGCAAAATCGGTTAAGAAAATAAAAGATTGCGTAGAAGAGATAACCTTGAAAAACGGAAAAAAATTATTCTTGCTCGGTGAAGGGAGACTTGTTAACCTAGCCTGTGCGGAAGGCCACCCCAGCGAGGTGATGGACAATTCATTCTGTTTGCAAGCACTTTCCGCGGAATATATAGTTAAGAGAGGAAGGGAACTTGAAACGATGGTGCACGTGGTTCCGAAGGAAATTGATCTGACAGTGGCGAAATTGAAACTGAAATCTCTCGGTGTTCAGATAGATAAGCTGACGAAGGAGCAAAACGCTTATCTGACAGGATGGCAGGAAGGGACGTAGTAACGTTTAAAAATCCTAACTATTATTTTTACTTATGGGTAGTTATTCTGCATTAATTGTCAACGACAACAAAGAACTGACCGAAAAGTACAGACAAGTCCTTGGAAAAAAAGGGTATGATATTGATAAAATAGAATGCTTTCCTGACTTTAATAGCGCCCTCAATGAAATCATAAACAAAGAACCTAATCTTTTGATGATCGATTTCAAGGTGAATTTTGATACTGAAAGTGCCAGAATGGAAGTGGAAAAAACGTTCGATAGTCTGAAGGAAAACGGGTACAGAGGGAAGGTCATAGCCATCATCGGGAATGACAGCTATCCGGGCATAAAAGATAAATACGAATCCGAAAATGGCGTGGATGTCACGGTTTTGAAAAAGCCTTTTGATTTCTTGTCTCCAGAATTCAGGGATGCGGTAAAGATAGGTGAAGAAAATGAATGATAAAGGATATGCTGTAATCGCGGAAAATTATGAACCTGTCAGGAATATTATTGTAGATGTAATCAATTACGTTTACAAAGGTGAAATAAAGGGATTCCCGGATGGTGAGGGGGCTCTCGATTTCTGCCTTAAACACCCGGATGACGTACGTTTGCTTTTGACCGAATGGGAGATGCCAGAAAGCATCGGAGGCAGGGGGCTCATAGAAGGCCTTAGGGACAAGGATATAACGAGTATCTATCCGGACAGGATAATAATAGCAAGCAGTAATATTATCTGGGAAGGGGGTAAAATAAATAAGGAATACGGAATAAAACACTTGATTGTAAAACCAATCGATATCAATAAAAAACTAATCCCCGCAGTCAAAAAGGTGCTCGAGCTGGAATAGTGAAATCTCATTTTCCGTAAAGTTCCTTCCCCACCTTCTCCAGGACGTCAAAACCCTTCACTTCCTCCCTGAAAAGCTGAACCTCGCTAACGCTCATGTCCCCGAATTTCTTCCTGATCTCTTCCAGCCTTTCCTGCTGCAGCTTCCTTTTTTCCGTGCAGAAGGGACAGGAGGGGTTGTTGGGTATCAGCTGGTTGACTATGATGCCGTCCACAGGGATCTTGTATTCCTTCAGAACCTGGACGGACCTCTCTGATTCCAGTATGCTCATGGTCTCCGCTATGGTGACGACATTGTAATGGGTCCTGGAAGGATCCGAAAGTATCTTTTTCGCTTCCGAGATCCTCTCCTTCAGGGCGTCGAGCTGTTCGGTTCCGAACTTCGTCTCCTCCTCTTCCTTGGATTCCCCGAAGGGCAGGAACTTCTTCACCATTCCCGCGATCCCCGAGAATTTCATCCTCATCTTTATCATCTTCCCAACCCAGGAATCGAGAACCTCCGGCAGCGACAGGAAACGCAGTGTGTGCCCGGTGGGTGCCGTGTCGAACACTATCATGTCGTAATCCTTCGACTGCATGTACTGTATGAACTTGTCAAAGGCCGCTATCTCGTCTATTCCCGGGGTCATCCCCGCCATGTCGAATGTGTCCTCCAGTCCGAGACCCTTCAGGAGTTCCATCTTCTCGATCTTGGGCATGAACCTGTCCTTGTACTCGCTCATTGCCTTTTTCGGGTCTATCTCCACCGCGAACAGGTTCTTCTTCAGCTGCTTCACTTCCCCTCCGATCCTTGTCTCGAAGGAATCCGAAAGCGAGTGGGCCGGGTCGGTCGATATGATGAGGGTCTTCTTTCCCTGGTTGGAGAAATGAAGTGCAGTGGCTGCTGAAATCGAGGTTTTCCCGACCCCTCCTTTACCGGAAAAGAAGTGGTAAGAGGGTTCCCGGCTCTTTTTGATACCGAGCATTATCACACCATGTTGAAAATGTAAATCCAGGTTATCAGCCAGATGAATATGAAAAGAATCCCGCCGTTGGTGAGCCACCACTTGAATCCCTTTTTCTTCACGATGAACTCCGTGACGAATCCCGTGATTATCAGAAGGACGATCATTATCCCGACGCCGTAAAGGACGTTCCCAAGAAGATTGGAAAGCCACCCGGCCACTATGCCGGAGACGAGATGTATACCGAGCGATATCCTGGAAGCCTTCCTCTCGGCCTTCCAGTCCTTTTCGTCAGCCATGATATTACTTGTAATCGGGTACTTTTATAGTTTTTAATGATCAAAACAAGCACTACTGCCCTTCCTGTGTGATGATATCTTCGTTGACAGCATGGAAAAGGCTATATTCCATTCCCTCTACCTCTTTCGTCACGATCTCTATATCCTCTGAAAGATCATAATCCTTTCGAGAAAAGTCTTTGCTCCATTTGAACCCCCTTGTCTCGGGAGTTCTCCTCTGGATATCCCGGGGCAATCCGATCAGCTTGTTCGTTATGATCTGGGCGTTGGGAAGGTTGATCGGGATTCTTGTCTTTATTCCCGGGTCGATCTGCTGATCGGTCCTGAGAACCGTAAGCATGGATGCAATTTTCCGGTTCTTTCTTGTGTATATTCCCATATGAAGGCTCCACCCGTCCCTCTTTTTCGGGTCCGTAACCTCTACGGGAGGCGAAAAGCTGATCGGTGTGAACAGGACTCTCCCTTCCCTTTCATGGAAAATATCCTTGGCGCATTCCCTGCACACGAAAGAACTGTTCAGGGGATCAAGTATCCTGTAATCGTCCGGCATTTCCTTTGCCTTTTCATTGTTTTTCTTCATGATTTTCCTGTAGTTTTTTGATTCATAATATGGGATCGCATGTTTCACGGCGTCTTCCCTGCATTCCCCGTATCTTCCCTGACACCTCACCCTGACCTGGAAATCTCTGAAAACCTTGAGTATGGCCTTTGTCTGGGAATAGGACTCGGGGTCCATCCTGTAATTTTTTCTGGGGTTCTTTTCATTGGGGTTCTTCTTCTTTAGCTGCACACCCAGAATGTAATCGAGATATTCAAACCCCCCTAGCTCACTCATTATTAGCTGGGGGACGGTATATGATTTTCCATGGTTCTTTTCCTTGTACTTCCCGAAATCCACCGTCAGAATCAGGTCCGGGTCGTATTTCATAATAATAATTGAATCCAGTATTTAAATATTTTTTAACCACTTAAAAGTAATAATTTATTTCTTCTTCCTGTGCCTCATCTTCTTCCTTCTCTTCTTCAGCTTGTGCTTCTTGATCTTCTTCCGTTTCCTCTTCCTCCCACAGGGGCACATTTTGAACACCTTTCCCTGCCTCACGGCATAGTTATCATATGTCTGGAGGGATTTATATTTGTGACGGATTTGAAAATCAAAACTCATACACTAAAAAATCATCGTGAATAGACAAATGGGATCTATGATTTGATGAATCGCCCTTGGTAAATGCGAAATGGATTCCGGAATTAGCGAGGCCTTGGTTGAAATATATCGGATGCATCTCTCCGTCCCCCAGACCAGAATTAATGGTGTCTCCATATATTTTCATATACTTCAACGAAGTGTCTCCCCCGTGAAATATCCACGGATTTTTCTTATTTCTTTTTTCCGGATCTACTTCAGCGATAACCAATGTATCATACACCTCGTGCGTTAACTCGTATAAACCTGTTCTAAATTTAATCCTTTTCTCCCTTGGGGAAACAGTTACATTGGAACCACATCCGATCATTTTTGGCAATTCTTTCAGAGGACTGACAATATCCCCCCTTTTGTATTCGGGAATGGGTGAAGCGACAACGACCGGATCAAGAATTCCTTCCTTATCTTCCGATCTAAACAATTTAATGATCAAGAGTTTTTCACAGAAACCCGGGATGACAGATTCCAGCTGCATCAATCGATTGATTCCAAGAACTTCCGCTGCCTCTTTATACGGGAAATCATCCCCTAGATCCATCATCTCCCTGATCAGTTCTGCCTCCTTGTTTTTTCCGTAAAAGTCCCCGTACTCCATCCCGTCCAGGAACGATTTCCATTTTTTGTTCATGTTCTATTCCTCCAGATTGCAAACTTTCTGCGTATCTCCGTTCTCATGATTTTTTTCTAATTGAGGCCATTTTTCCAATATCATTTTCTTTACACCATCAACATTCCTTTTTCTTCCATGAAGAACAATATGTCCTACTGAGGCATGGATACTCTCCTTATCCTCTCTTGAATAATTATCAATTACGACGCCATCAAAGCTGAATATTCTTTTTGGATTAAAGGGAGATCCACTGTAAAGAGTATTGAACATCTTATCTAAATCATCTGCAACATCATTCACATCAGGTAATATTGTATGATATTGATCAACGTATCCCATTCCCTTGTTTTGATGATCAATCTCCCCGTAAAGAGCACCCATTGAATGCCCTTTCTTTGGGCACATGAATTCGATATCAACAGTATGATTATCATCTGTTTCCAAATTGAAAATACTTTTCAATTCTTCCTGAGCCTTTGAAAGCTCTCCGCTATTATCAATAGTGTGTTCAAATAGGTGCTTTCTTTTTTCATATTCTTCTAAATATCTCGGAATTGACTCAATGCTTTTTCTCCGCTGGTCGGTATGATCTTCTCTTTGATTTAATCTTTGTATCACCTTCTCGACATCATCAACACCAATATAGATATTTGTTGTATCTACTGCATCTGTCAATGATTCGATAAGATCAAAATCAGATAAACATACAAATAAATCATAATTCTTTAATTCTGAAAAGGAATCGATTAGTAATCCGTATGAATTTCCCCTGACTTCGTATGGCAAGGCTATACGTTTCTTACTCATCAATATATCATATTCTCCTCTATTGATACATTTTATTTCATCTGGACGATCATCAGGTCTTTCATACCTTGCACCAACTTTGTGAAAATATCTCCTCCCCTCTATTCCATCAACTACGCTGTTCTTCCCAACCCCTGAAAGCCCGGATACGATGAATAGTATTCCCATAATATCTATCTCTTATCACTCCAAATGATCATCCTTGTCTGTCCAGTGCCTGCAGAAGTGCCCTACCTCTTTCCCTTCGATCTTGAAGGGCATCTTCCCTGATTCCGGGATCCCGAAATCCCTGTGGGCCTCCTTCTCGGGCATCCAGCATTCTTTCGTTTCCTTCCCTTCTTGATCTGTCCCGTAAAAGCAGGAAGCGCAATGTCTGGGAATATCATTAGGGGATTTCTCCCCTATCATTGGATTTCCCCGTAGACATCGATCAAGATTGATTTCCTTTTTCATATCATTCCTCCGTTAAATCGTGAAACAGAGATCTCATATCTCTAACTTCAAAGAGCGATGAATAATCTTTTCCGTTTTTTTCTGGTTTGTATTGATGAGAAGTCAGAAAACCTTCCTTAAACAAATCGTTGCATGCAAACAAGATTTGCTTTTCGTCAAGATTTTTCAATTCCTTACAAACTTCCAATACTTCTTGATGTGTGAAAGATCCATTTTGATCAACAAGATCACTAATTGGTAGAATATTTTTCTTAATTGCATTTTCAACTCTTTTTACATCAGCTTCTGATAAAACACAGGTATATATACCCTCTCCTATCTGATGAATTCTATGAGATTTCTCTTCCTCAACCAATTTCCTTCCAGTTACTTTGTAAGTATCTACTTTTCCATATCCTTTTATATCATCGATTGCCATCAAAAATCCATGATTATATCCTAAAAGAACGGTTCCATTTTTATTTTT
>CAZEXF010000030.1:0-10429 GCA_964516855.1 uncultured archaeon
ATGGAGGACGGGGGCGCAGGTGTTCCCGTATTTCCCTGTCTTGAATTTCCATTCCAGCCTGCCCGTCTTTGCATCTACAGCGTAAACGTAAGAGTCCAGGGATGCGAAATAGATAATACCGTCATATGCATTGTACGGATTGTCTGAAAGGATCTCGTCCCCCGTCCTGAACCTCCAGAGTTCTTTCCCGGTTTCAGCGTCCAGGCAGTACATGTTGTGGTCGAAGGAGCCGAAGTAGACCATCCCTTGGTATACGCTCGGGGGCGTGGCCACCTTTCCGCCGGTCCTGAACCTCCAGAGCTCCCTGCCGTCGGACGCATTCAGGGCGTACACGCATCCGTCCGAGCTTCCCACGTAGACAACGTCACCGGAAACGAGACCCTGCATTGCGATCTTGCCGCCCGTCCGGAACTCCCAGATTATTTTTCCCCTCTCGGCCTCAAGGGCGTAGAATTTGTTGTCGTATGCGCCGTACATCACGAGATGCTTCCAGAAGACCGGATTTACCCATGTGACCATCCCTCCCAGCTTGGTCCTCCATGCCTCCTTACCGTCCAGGGAAAGCGCATAAACGTTGGTGTCGAAAGAGCCGAAATGCACAAGGCCCTTCCCGATTTTCGGTGATGATGCAACCGAACCCCCGGGAGTGGCATCGAATCCCCGCACGAAGGTTCTGGTCTTGGTTATATGTATATCCTCCATCTCCATCTCGAAATCTGAGAATCCCAACTCATTCATGCGTACTCACTCTTCATTACGTACTCGCTCTTTACCGAATATTCGCTTCCCGTGTCCATAACGTTCTGGGTGTTCAGTCCGTATTTGTCTTCATCTTTCTCCCCGTCCTCCGGCACCTCCCTCCTAATCTCGGCCTCGTATCCCTCGTGGAAGTCCGGAAGATAGGCCTGCTGGAGGGTGGAGGTGGTGAAGGCCCATCTCTTCTCCCCCTCCGTGCTCAGGCAGTAGACATGGCAGTCCCAGGAGGAAAAGTATATATTATCCTCCCAGGCGGCGGCGCACCAGTAACTGGGGCCGTCCGTCCTGAACCTCCATATTTCCTTCCCGTCGAGGGAGATGCAGTAGAAGTTGGTGTCCTCCGAGCCCACGTATATCCTTTCCTTGTATACGAAAGGGTACGCGATGAGCTTCTCGGCCACGAACCTCCAGATCTCCTTCCCGTTCATGTCCAGAGCGTAAAGCGACCCGTCCCTGGAATGCTGGTAAAGAACGCCTTTGTGAATGATGGGGCTCGCGGCTATCCCGTATTTACCCGTCCTGAATCTCCAGATTTCCTTCCCGCTTCCCATGTCAATGCAGTAAAGGTAGTTGTCAAAGCTCCCGAAATATATCCTTTCCCCGTGTATCAGGGGCGGACCGATGCAGTATATCTCCCCGCCCGTAGGGAACCTCCATATCTCCCTCCCTTCACGGGAAACGCAGTAGAAATTCCTGTCAAAGGAACCGATGTATATCCTCCCGTCCTTTATGGCCGGGGTCCCGGCGATGTCTTCCCCCGTCTTGAACCTCCAGATCAGATTCCCTGACATCTTGTCGAGGCAGTAGAGGAAGGAATCCCTCGACCCGAAGTATATCCTGTCCCCCTCAACCGCCGCGCAGCTCAGGATTATGTTTCCCGTCTTGTATTTCCACAGGAGTTCCCCGTCGAGGGTGATCGCATACATGTATCCGTCATATGAACCTATGTAGAGTATGCCGTCCGAAAGCACGGGGGAGCTCTCCATTATTATCCCGTTCGTCCTGAACCTCCAGATTTCCTCTCCTGTTTCGGCGTCCACGCAGTATACGTTATAGTCCATGGCCCCGAAATATATCCTCCCTTCATGGGAGAGTATTTTCTGGTTGACGGAGCCCCCGCTTCCGACGTTGAATATCCGGTCGAACTTCTTCGTTTTCCTTACCTCGACGTCCTCAAGCTCCATCTCGAAATCAGAGAATCCGACCTGTTCCATGGAATAATAATTAGAGTCAAATTTAAAAAAAAGAGTTGCGCTGGGAATAGCCCGTTTTATGTGCATCTCCTCGGGAGTCCGCGCAAAGCGTATTTCATACGCTTCTCACGATGTTTAACCCGAGCGGAGGTGATAGCATTTGTCTGAGCGCCAAAAGCCGAACGATTGGACGTCGTCCAATCAGACATTAACCGGCTTGCATCCGGCATCAGGGATCCTTTCACCCTCGCACGGTTTCTTCACTCTCATTCGGTCATTGCTCCGCCGTGCGGGTTGGTTTCTGTGTCCTCCGAAGGCCTCTCGGCCTATGGTTTTAGCCATTGCCTTTTATGG
This sequence comes from uncultured archaeon, assembly GCA_964516855.1. Taxonomy (GTDB): domain Archaea; phylum Aenigmatarchaeota; class Aenigmatarchaeia; order QMZP01; family QMZT01; genus CAZEXF01. The sequence goes on from CAZEXF010000030.1 coordinate 2,304, forward strand.
ATGAACGGAGCTTCCTCCCGGCCTTAGTCTGGGGCTGAACAGCCACCTATGGACGGCCGGGAAGCTATCTACCCAGCTCAACTGATGAATCCTTTTACAAAAAGATTTATAAAAGTTTTGTCTACCAAAAAATGAGCAATTCCTATGACCCGGCTATTCATTAATATTCCTCGTAATCAGAAACTGAATATATATTATGCATAAACTTGCCCAGAGTCTGTACAGAGAAAGAAGATTGATAATATTTATCATTATCACTTTAATCCTCTATTCCTTTTTCATAATAGAAAGGCCTTACGAGGATGACGAATCGCTGTACATAAGATCGGGACAGGCCATACTTAGCGGTGACCTCAATCCGTTTGAAATCATCTATAAGGGGCACTACTCAAACCCTTTCCAGTACATAATGGGGACCCCCCTCGTCCCCCTTATCTACGGACTGTCTTATAACGTGGGAGGAATCTTATTGTCAAGATCCGTTTCCTTGTTTTTCATCCTGCTTTCGATTGTCGTTGTCTCAAGAATCGTCAAAAAGGCCGGCGGGAATCTGAATGTGACATTGTTGCTGATCGTCTTCTCAGGTTCAACGATTCTCCTGGGGAGCAACAGCCTTCTGGACTCCGTTGCTGTTTTCTTTTTCGTCTCCTGCATTTATTTCCTTATTGAAAAAAAGACGCTTTTCGCGGGAATCTTTTCCGGAATTTCCGTCATATCAAAATTCGTACTGCTCGTTCCGATGGGTTTCGTTTTCATCTTCCTGCTGATAAAAAGAAGATGGCTGAAATTCCTTGTCGGGAACGCTATAATATTCCTGCCGTTAATCTTGACATACGTCCATCTGATTCCTGTCATCCTGAATTTCATATTTGAAATACACCTCGCAGGTTCGTTCAATCACGAAGTGGGAAATTTCCTCAGCGTATTGATAGTCTATTTCCCGGCAGCCTCCCTGATTGCATGCCTCGGTTTCGGGTCAAGATACGTAAAAAAATACCGCATATTGTTCATTCCGGTGATTTCCGTTTTATTGCTTCACATCCTGACATTGAATTACAATTCACTGATAAGGCATCTGCCTTATGCGGAGTTCCCGGCGGCGATCCTATCGGGTCTGATACTCAAGGGGGTAAAGGGGAAAAGGGCCTGGTTAGTCTATTTGTTCTTGACATTTTATGTGATTGCAAGCCTCGGTTTTTCCGCAGTTGAGATGTACAATTACCCTTCATACAATTCGATCGAAAAGGATGTAAGTAATTTAGACGGAAGAATACTCGCACTGAACCTGAACAGCCTGATGCTGATCAAAGACCTGCCTTACGATTCAACCGCCAAAAACGTCTTCAGCTATTACTATTTCAATTATGACGATACCCTTGATTCGAAGATCGAGGAATACGAGAACGCCCTGAAGGATGGTTATTTTGATTACGCGCTGATATCCTCATACCCGACGAAGATATTCGGCAGGTTCGACCTTATAGAAGATCTAGTCAGGGAATATTACTGCCCGGTCTCGGTCAGCGACAAGCCAAACGGGATTGACATATACGAGAAATGCGGCAAGGGAAACCAATCGTAAATTTCTTGAAAGTAGCGAAAAATATTAAAAAACGGGCGGGTGCCTCTCCCTGAACGCTCCCAGTTCTTCCGCAGGTATGTCGCTGAAATTGAACTCTTCCGGCATGCTGTGAAAGAAATACCCATCTTTAAGCTTTTCCCTGTACCGTTTCTCGTCAATCCTGCCGCGTTCCAGGAGTTTCTGGTAATAGCCCGTTCCCGGCAGCACCATGCAGTTCTGCCAGGCAACCTCGTCTATATCCTGAATGCATTCTGCCTTTTTCTCGTCGTCGTAAAGCTCGTCTTTGTTCTGGCCGGGGAAGGCATAGATCATGTACAATTCGGTCTTCATTTTTCTCCTGTGTATTTCCGAGAACAATTCCCCGATTTTTTCAGGGGATATTTTATTCCTGCCAAAACTTATCTTATCATTAAAATTTTTATTGAACGTCTCGACCGCAACCGTGATCACATTGAACCCCGAAGCCGACAGCAGGTCCAATAATCCTTCGTCCAGTTCGTAACCATCCGATTTCGGAAAGAACAGATTGAGGGAAAAGGCATTGGGGTTGTTGATGGCGAAATCGTGATTATCTTTCCTGTATTCCGCCATTTTCCGAAGGTATGAGATATCCTCCCCGCCTCCGAAATAATCCGCCTGGTTGTAAAAAACCTGCACTCCGAATTTCTCATGAAGCATCTTCGTGTCGCCGAAAGCTCTCTCGTGCCCCATGTGCCTGACTTCTCTGCCGTCCTTGCGGGAAGCCAGGCAGTAACCGCAATCAAACGGGCAGCCCCTCGAATAAAACAGGCTGAAACTCCTGTTCCAGCCAGGGCCCGTCATATGGCCATGCAGCTTGCTTCTTCTCGATCTCTTCTCGTCGTATCTGTATTCCCCGTCTCTCATCAGGACCTCGTCGAACGCCCAGGGCCTTTCCCCGAGATTAGTTAAAGGTATTTCCTGCCTTATTATCCTTTCCCCGGCCTTTCCCTCCATGATCGCAGACATTAATGCCGGGGCGATTTCCTCCCCTTCCCCGGCAACGACATAGTCCGCGTTCCCTGCCTCCAAGATCCACTCGGGCCTGATCGTCGCGTGGGCTCCGCCGACTATTATCGGCAGGTCAGGGAAATATTTCTTCACGGCTTCCGCCATGCTGTCCACGGTCATCTGCTCGGCCGTGAACATGGAATTTATCATCAGAGCGTTGGGTTTTGTCCTATCGATTCTCTCGACAACCGCCTCGTCAGGCAGGCCGAACCTGTAAAGGTGCCTGTTGACGTGTTGCCGAATGTCATATCCGTCAGCGGAAAGGTCCATGAAATCCACTTCATAACCATGTGATTTCAGGCTGCCCAGAATGGTGAGGGCGGGAAGTGACACGTTCTGCCTCACGTACTGTTTCGGCCTCCCGTCTTCGTAGGCGGGGTATAATTTCGCGGGTGACACGAAAAGTATTCTTTCGCCCATATGATTTATCGGGGGAAAAACTTTTATTACAACCATTCTCCAAAAATAAGTTCTCGAATGAGTGCGGTCTAAACAGGATCTTCGCCGAGTCTGGCATACCATGTGCCAGGCGGAAGTTGCCCCTTTTGAAAAAATCTTGTTGATGCTCCGGCAAAGAGTGTCATTCCGTGGGTTAAGCATATATCATCCATATAATTACTCTCTATAAGTTTTCTTGCCAAATCGGGTTCACCCTTTGTCTCTGCAAAGCGTCTCATTCCATAAATTAAATGGGGTTCATCACAAACACTAAATATCATTCTTTTTACCATATCAGCTTCTTCCATTAAAATCACATCCTTAGTAAACAAAAAATAATATCGTGCTTAATTTTATAAAATTTCCTTTCGCAAGATGTTTCCAAAATTTATCCGAGAAAGGCAGTGATTTTTATAAACAACTAATATATTATAAAATACAATAATATGATATGAAGAACCTTCTGTTACCCATCTCTCTTCTTTTAGTTTTAATAATTTCTGGATGTTCATCCTTTGGAATACCTGAAAATGTTGCAAAGGAAATCTACAACAATGTCACGGCCGCATCAATTCAGTTTTATGAAGGTTATTCAAATGCAAATCATAATGTCGGAAAACCTGTTATGGGTGTTACATTAATGACAATTGAGGAATTCGATCTTTGCCCCCTTTATAAAGACGATGATCTCGGTGATATTTTTAAAATTTATTATATTGATGAATGTGATTTTTCAAAGGTTGACGAACTTAAGAGTTCTGACAATTCAACGCAACAAAATGTTTACTTTTCAATATATTCAGAAAAGGCAAAGACATTGTTGGCAGATCAAATGTATTATACCTTCAACGAAATGTATACAAGTGAGGAGCCCGATTCTATAGATGAAATTATTCGTGGAATAATATATAAGATTTATGACTCGAAAACATCTCTGGTATTAATTCAAAGCGAAGCTAATTTTTACACATATATAAGTGAAAAAATTGGAAAATGTGAAAAATCATCAGAGTGCATTAGTTCGCTCTTGAATAAACTAGAAAGTGCCTCTGAAACAATGATAAAAGAAATAAGGTTTGATATTAATTTTGTCAATTTTTGTGAAGATTATTTTCAGAATAGTGAGGAGTTCAATAGAGCTATTCAAATGATAGAAACTGCTTTTATGCAAAAGGGGTATTCCATTGATATGAACAAATATGATGTAAATGCAAAATCATTATGTCAAAGAAATAATTTTGGTTATAAAAAAATATATGAAAGTGTTATGAATGAAGTAAGTGAACCGTACGAAAAATTCTGGGTTGTTTCGGTTTTTTATGCAATAAATAAAAATATGAGCGGTGAAGAACTAAAAGCATATTTAGATCGTTTGCTTGCCTAAATGGATCATAACCCGAACGAATCGACGAACCTCTTCATCCTCTCGAGTTCCTTCAGGAACTCTTTCCCGCTTTCCGTGATCCTGTACACCCTGGTTCCTCCCTCTCCCGTTGCCTCCCTTACCAGTCCCTTGTCGAGGAGCTCCTCGATGTGCTTTTTCAGGCGGACGTGCGAAATGTTAGACTTGTAAATCAGGTGGGTTGGTTTGAGGCCTGACCTTGACTTCCACAATGCCTCCAGCATGTCGTGAATTATTTCGGATTTCTCACGTCGTTTGCTCATGACCTACGCACCAGTATTATGTTGATAAGCAGCAACAGGTAGCCGGCGAACTGCAGGAAGTGCCCGACCACGTAAAACATCATGTTCGTGATGAATATGAAGGTTACCTGGCTGACCAGTATCATCAGGAAAGCCAGGAAAACTGCGAGGGAATTGCAGCTCTTCCTCTTCCGGTAGTTCTCGTAGAAGTGGAAAACCACGTAAAAAAGAAGGACCGAGGACACCATGTGGAATATGGAATAATTGTAGAGTCCGGCGACCGAGGAGATGAGGATGAAAAGCACCAGAAGGGAGAAGACCCTCTTGTTCCTGATTTTCAGGGAGAGCGCAACCAGGGTCATGTATGCGCCCATCATCAGGAGCTGGTAGACATATATCCCGGCCAGGTAGACGTACTGCACGTTCATTATCCTGGTAATCATCGGCATGCTCTCCAGGAACAGGCTGTAAGCCATTATGTCAGTCACCGATCTCGATATGAACGAAAGGAATATGAGGGCGAACGCCACGAAAAGGTACTTGAACTGTTTCTTGCCGGTTGACCTGTATATCCTGAACGAATAAGCTCCCACCAGAAGTGAGATCAACGCGGCCAGTATCTCGAACACCGAATCGATTCCCATGAACCAGATGGGAGAAAACACTATGTGCATGTAATCGAATGGTGGGTGAAGAAATATAAGTCTTGTGAACGGGAGGTTCTTTGAAAATTAAGAATATATTCTACTAATCAAAAACATTTCTTATGAAACGATTCGCCTTTGACATCGCAATAATTCCACCTGAAAACATAATGAAAATCTGCATCGGACTAAACAATAAAGAAAATTCTCTTCCATATCAGCATCTTAACAGCAAGAACAATCTTCCTCATATAACGCTAGCAATGGGAATAACAACTAAAAACAATGCAGAAGAGATCAGGAATGAACTGGAAACATTTCTCAAAGATACAGGTCCATTAGAACTGAAAATAATTGGAATGGATCATGATCATACTCCAGAAGGAAAAAGAAATCGTCATTTTGTTATTAAGAAAACACCAGAGCTACAGAAACTTCATGAAGAGATAATGAAAATTGTGTCCAAACATGCAACATATGATGGGACTATTGAAGATATTTATACGGATGAAGGGGAGGCTCCTATTGGATATACGCTTGAATGGCTCAATAATTATGGAAGAAGGATTGAAAATTCAAATCTCTTCAGGGCCCATATTAGCCTCAAATGTATGAATGCTGAATATAAAAAACTTCCGCTGAAATTTTCGGCAGACAGGATTGCTTTTTGTTATTTGGGAAATTACTGCACATGCAGAAAAATCATCTGGGAAAAAAGACTAAAGGGATGAACCGTTCATCCATCCGAGGGGTTCACAAATGATATTTTGTCCGGAATCCAAATGATATTCGAGATAACCGGAAGGAGGTGGTGGGAACCATTGAGGCTGGGAAGGCAGATCAATTATGGGCTCTTGGTCTGCCTGTTTCCCAGTAATAAGCTGTTTATGGTATTTAAAGTTTATGAATCATTCGTACGAACGAAGGCTTCGCAATGCCTATTTATATTGGAATCAAACGTTCCTTGTAAGCATTGGAGATGAGTGGCCAGAACCGAACCATTCAGGGGCGCCCGGGAAAATGCTTTCGAGATTCACAGTCACCCCAAACCCTTACCCCCGAGACTCCCGGGTGCCCTTTCTCTATTTGTTTTAAATCCCAATTCCCAGATTATATCATGGACGATGTCGTTGTCAGGAAATCGGAAATACAGGGGAAGGACGTGTTCGCCGCGAGGGATTTCAGGAAGGGCGAAATAATCCTGGAATGGGACACCTCTGAAAAACTGACCTCAAGTCAAGCGAAGAAACTATCTGAAAAAGAAAAGAAATACCTGTATCAGGCCGGTAAATGTTCATTCATTCTGCAGAAACCTCCCGAAAGATACGTAAACCATTCCTGCGAACCCAACACGTTCGTCAGGGATATGAAGGACGTTGCCCTGAGGGACATCAAAAAGGGGGAAGAGATAACGAGCGACTATTCCAAGTCCGAAACGGGATCGTGGGATATGGAATGCCATTGCGGCAGCAGGAACTGCAGAAAAACAATCAAGCCGAAAAAGGAGACCTGATTCTCAGGGAAGACCGGATATATAATTATAACCAGAATTTAAATATAACATGATGAGCAATAATTTGCATGTTAAAGACGGTCTGAATGGAACTGTTTTCCAGACAGGGTATGAGGTATTGAAAAACAAAGGGCTTGCCATTATCTGGATGAGTACCGGGAACAGTTATTTTAGCCCGGATAACATTCAAAGAATTATAGAATTCTGTTCTGAGAGATTTTCCGTAATTAGAATTCTGGCACCTTTCGAACCTGCAATACATACTTACAAATCCATAGGTTACGAGGAAAAAAGGGCCAGCAGAAAGGCAAAATTAAATTCAAACAGATTAAAAAATCATACACGAAAAACAATTGAAAAAATATCGAACAAAAAAATTGACATAAAAATAATTGATTGGGATGCTGATATTTCCTCAAATGAACATTATAAGAAGATCCTCAAGGCAATAGAAAAGTTATATTCTGAAAATGAATCTTTTCAAAAAAACGCAGACAGTACAACAGAACAAGTTCTGAAAAATAAGATAAAACCAGGAAAGGATGCCCAAGAATCCGTCAAAACAGGTGTCAGATACTTATTTGAAGAGCTTGCTTTTGTTTTAGCCAGCCCGTTAATTTTCCAAGTAAAACAAACTGCATACATCTATCATAAAAGATGGCCGATATTGGAAAATCTGGTGAATGGCAAATATGATAAAATCAGAAAGAACGTCGGATTTTTGTTAATCAAATAATATTTTGATACTTTCATCTGTTTCTATTAAAATAAAAGAGAAAAACCTATCAGTAAAGCCTCGATTCCTTGGTCCAGAAGTGGAATGCCAGGGTTATCGTCGCGAGCACCAGGAATCCCAAGAAGATGTAAAGGAAATTGACCTCGTAGTTGGTGGTCCCCCTAGTGTTCATAGCGAAACCGAAGACTATCTCGATTATCACGAAAATGAACAGCAGCACGGAGAAAAGCTGGTTCTCGTTTAGCTCCAACATATTCTATAATATGCATTTCATTTTTTAAATGCTTACCCTTTCAGAAGGGGGTATGTAGCTTCCGCTAACAAAATGATTTCTGCAAAAAAAAAGAAATCAAGGCGATTCGTCCCTGTAATCAGGATCAGTCGGAGGATTGGTGATCGTAGACTGAACACCTCGTTGCCTTAGTGCTTACATCCCGATTCCATCAACCCGGTCGTCTACCGGATCCTCCCCCGCGCACCGGTTGTTGCCAATCAGATTGCGGGATGGTTACCTCTTTTTAGGAGCGGCTTCAGGCTTAG
>CAZEXF010000031.1:0-10387 GCA_964516855.1 uncultured archaeon
GGGAATTGCAGGTGTTGACATACAGGTCCGAGTATTTCGATTTCATCAGTATCGGCGGCCTGTAATAGCGGTTCCTGTCGAATACCTGGTACCTGGTAGACTTCTCGGTGAAGGAAGCCAGGCGGTTGTCCTCGATCACCTTGGTCGCGAGGATCGAGACGTTCTCGATCGCCACGGAGGCGACTGCGTGCTCTGCTATGCTGGAATGCCCGTATCCCACCACCCACCTCTCGTGGAACTTCATGGCCTTTTCCCTGGCCTGCCCGTAGTCCATTCCCCTGCCCTGGAAGGAGCTTATCAGGGATCCCATGTCAATTTCCCTGCTCTTGATCAGCTTCAGGAGGTTCGTCCGAAAGCTTTCTGGAGAGCGGGATACGTAGGCAAAGAGCACGGCCACCACCTCGGGAGGGAGGTTGTAGATGCAGTAGACGTCGCCGTCAAGGCTGGTCACGTGGTTTCCGAGAATCTTTTTGTCCTCTTCCGAAAATTCCATAAAAACACCATGTAAAATTCGTAAATAAGAATGGGATTTTAATCTTTTAAATCTGAACCCCGAGTTTTTCCAGGTCCTCGGCGAGCTGGCGGTTGTTCCTGAAAAGGATCGTCCTGAAGCCCATCCCCTTAGGGATTTCAAGGTGTTCTTCCCTGTCATCTATCAATATGCATTCCTCCGGTTTCAAATCCAGTTTTTCCAATGCAATCTCGAATATCTCCCTCTGGGATTTGGTAACTCCCGTATCGCAGGATACGACGGGACTCTCGAAATATGAATAGAGTCCTCTCTCGTTGTTTATATCGTGGTTGAGGTCAGAAGAATCGGAAATTAAAGACACACTGTATCCCTTTTTCAGCCTTTTGATCAATTGAATCAGGTCCCCGTTTACCGGCCTTGCTTCACGGTAGACCTCCTTCCACTCACGGAGCACGTCGCCTTCAGGGTTGAATTCCTTTTTGATCATGTCGATAAATCCCTTCGCCTCCAGTTCACCCCTGATCATTTTTTCGTGGTATCTCTTCTCAAACAGAATGAAGAAATCAGTGTCTATGCCGAGTTTCTCCGCGAGTTTTTCATAAAATTTCTCTATCCCATTGCCTATGAGGACGCCTCCCATGTCGAATATTACCGCCTTTATCATATCAATCCCTCGTCCTTCAGCATCTGATTGTGGTCGTAGGCGAGATCGAGTTTCCGTATCTCCTCCGGGGAGAACCAGCGGACTTCGCTGACCTCTTCCGGGCGGACCACCTTCGGGATTCCTTTCTTTATCCTGCAGACGTGGGGAAGGCAGATGACCGTCTTGGTGGGATGCCTCCCGGGGCGGTCGTAGTATCTGCCGGTGAACCTGACGACCTCGATTTCCACGCCGGCCTCCTCTCTCGCCTCCCTCTTCAGGGCGTCCTCTATTGATTCTCCGGCCTCCACGTCCCCTGATATGAGGTTCCATTTCCCGGGGAAGGTCCCGGCGTTTTCCGATCTCCTGGCGAGGAGTATCCTCCCCTCTTCGCTCAGGATGATGTTGTCTACCCCGATAAAGGCGCGGTCTTTTTGTTTCATGAGCATCATTTTTCCGGGATCAAGCGGAAAACCGGCAAAAGGCACTTAAATATTTAATGTTTATTATATTATCCAATTATTTAACTATAGTTATTTAAATAAGGACCGGCAATTGGAAATAATATGAAAAAGGACATCGGACTCGGCATAAAGCCGCCTGAAGCGAAGTGTGAGGACCCAAGGTGCCCCTGGCACGGGAAATTGCCAGTCAGGGGAAGGGTTTTCGAGGGGGTGGTGAAATCCGCCAAATCCCATGATACCGCCATTATCGAGATCCAGTCCGCCAATTACGTTCCCAAATACCAGAGATACGAAAAGAAGCGCTCGAAAATCAACGCCCACAACCCTCCCTGCATACGTGCCAGGGAGGGAGACCGGGCCGTGGCGGTGGAATGCAGGCCCCTGTCGAAGACCAAGCATTTCGTCGTCGTTTCGGTCAGGAAGGAGGGGAAATGACATGAAAGCGATCTCTGCCAGCATTTCCAAAACCCTGATCCCCAGGAGCGTCCTGAAATGCATAGACAACTCGGGAGCGAAATCCCTTGAAATAATATCCGTATCGGGATTCAGCGGGAAGAGGCGTTCCAAACCAATCGCGGGGGTGGGATCCCTGATCCGGTGCAAGGTGAGGAGCGGCACCGAGAAGATCAGACACGAGGTCCTCAGGGCGGTGATCGTTAGGCAGAAGAAGGAGTACAGAAGGAGTGACGGGATGAGGGTCCAGTTCGAGGACAACGCTGCCGTCGTGGTGGATGAGAAGGGAGACCCCAGGGGCAGCCAGATCAAGGGGCCCGTTGCCAAGGAGGCAGTGGAAAGGTTCCCTGCCGTAGGCAAGATAGCGGGCATTATCGTGTGATGATCATGGTTAAGAAAAACTGGGTTGATATTGAAGATGGAAAAAATCACATAAGTGTTCATATAAGACCGGACGGTATCATGGTTACGGATTACAAAAAACCAATAAATTCCATGCTCACAACAGCGAGTTTAAAATCAAAAAATGAATATGATAGTTGGAACAAGGCCGTTGAAAGTGCAAAAAAGGGGAATTATGATAGCTTATTGGAATTGATAAAAGAATGGAGTTAGTAATGGTTATGAAGAAGGAATGGAGCGGTGAATGGATAAGGAGCAGGCAGCCGAGGAAGCAGAGGAAATACAGGTATAACGCTCCCCTGCACGTAAGGAATTCCTTCCTCTCGGCCCATCTGTCAGAGACCCTGAAGAACAGGTTCGGAAAGCGTTCCCTTCCCCTCAGGAAGGGGGACGAGGTGAAGGTCCTCAGGGGGGAGAACAGGAACTTCAAGGGAAAGGTCGAAAGGGTCGACCTGAAGAAGCATCTCATATTCATAGAGGGCCTCAACGTCAAGAAGGTCGACGGGTCGGAGGTCCTCAGGCACGTCCATCCCTCCAATCTGGTGATAACAGAGGCCAACATGGACGACAAGAGAAGGCAGGCCGTCGTGGAAAGGGCCAGGAAGGCCGGGGAAGGTAAGAAAACGGATAAAAAAGAAGAGAAGAAGCAGAGGAAGGATAAAAAGGAGAAATCCAAGTGATGGTTATGGCTCATCTGAAAAGGTACAACATACCGAATTACTGGAAAATGCCCAGGAAGGCGGAAAAGTTCGTGGTCAGGCCTTCCCCCGGCCCCCATGAGATCAAGGGGGCGTTACCGCTCAGGGTGGTGATAAGGGACGTGCTCGGGCTGGCGGAGGATTCCAGGGAGGCCGACATGATAATAAAAACCGGGATGGTCCTCGTCGACAAGAAGGAGAGGAAGGAACCCAAATTCCCGGTAGGCCTTATGGACGTCGTCGAATTCCCGAAGCTCAAGAAGGCCTTCAGGGTGAGCGTGAACGGCAAGGGGCTTGTCCTCGAGGAGATCAAGAAGGGCGAGGCGGACAGCAAGCTCTGCCGGATCAGGGACAAGGTCTCCGTCAGTGGAGGGAAGACCCAGCTCAACCTTCACGACGGAAGGTGCATACTGGTGGACAAGGACGTCTACAGGACGAGCGATTCCGTCCTCGTCAGGCTGCCGGAGCAGAAGATCATGAAGCACATCAAGTTCGGGAAGGGCGCTCCCTGCATAATAGTTTCGGGAAGGAACATAGGGAAAACAGGGAAAATCAAGGACGTCTCCGAGAGAAAGACCATGCTGGAAAGAAGCAGGGTCGTCCTGGCGACGAAGGAGAAGGACATCGAGACCGTCAAGGACTACGTCCTGGTCGGTGATTTCAAATGAACAGTATGAAAGATATCCGGATTGACAAGGTGACCCTGAACATGGGATGCGGAGAGGCGGGACCGAAGCTGGAGAACGCGAAAAAACTGCTGGAAAAGCTGACCGGGAAGAAGATAATGGTCACCAGGACCCACAAGAGGACGGCGTTCGGCGGCGCGAAAAGGAGGCCGATAGGCGTCAAGGTCACGCTGAGAGGGGGGGATGCGAAAGCCTTCCTCGAGAAGGTGATAAAAAGCCTGGAAAACAGGATCCCGGAAAAGTGTTTCGATTCCGGCGGGAACCTTTCCATCGGGGTGAAGGAATACATAAACCTTCCCGGGATCAAATACGACCCTGACATAGGGATCATGGGGATGGACGTCGCGGTCACGCTTACAAGGCCCGGCTTCAGGACCGGCAGAAGGGCCATAAAACCCGGAAAGATAGGGAAATCCCACAGGATAAAGCCCGCGGAGGCAAAGGATTTCATGAAAAGGGAATTCAATGCCGAGATAACGGGTACAAAGGAAGAAAAGTGATATGATGACGTATTTGAACGCGAAAAAACAGATCGAGAAGAAGCCCGTCAAGCTGGCGAGATTCAGGAAGTTCAACAAGCCGAAGGACCGGAAGTTCGGAAGGAACGTCACCCCCTGCAGGATATGCGGAAAGACCGAGGGGGTCATAAACAAGTACGGACTGAGATACTGCAGGCAGTGCTTCAGGGAGATCGCGGAGGACCTGGGCTTCAAGAAGTTCAATTAGGTGAAGATATGAGGCACGACATACTGGCGGACGCGTTCTGCATGATAAAGAACGCGGAGAACAGGGGGAAAAGGATATGCGTAGTCCCCGGATCGAACATGATAAGGCAGATCCTCCAGATAATGAAGGACAACGAGTACATAAGCAAATTCGATTTCATAGATGACGGAAGAGGGGGGAAGTTCAAGATCGAGCTTAACGGGAGGATAAACAGCTGCAACATAATAAGGCCGAGGTTCGAGGTGAAGAACGATGATTTCATCAGATGGGAAAAGAGATACCTTCCCTCGGTCAACGTGGGGCTGCTTTTCCTGACCACCTCCAGGGGTGTCATCGATCACAAAAGGGCGAAAAAGGAAAAGATCGGGGGTTCCCTTCTGGGTTATATATACTGAGTGATAGCATGAGTGTCAACGAAGAGGTCAAGGACGCGATGAAGGGAGGCAAGCTTGTGGCAGGAAGCAGAAGGGTCATTAAGATGATCAAAACCAGGGACATCAGGACCGCCGTCTATTCGTCCAACGTCCCGGAAGACGTCCTAAAGGATTTAAATTACTACAGCAAAAACTTTGGTATTGAAATCAAGATGTTCAAGGGGAACTCGCGCCAGCTCGGCGAGTTCTGCGGTAAGCCGTTCAATATAACGCTGCTGGGTATCAAGAAGTGAGACAATGGGAGTAAAATTGGACACGGATCACATAAGGGCCGTTGCCATATTCGAGGAGATATCCGGAGTCCACGTAAGGGACTGCATAATGGACGAGACCAGCATCTACTTCCTGGTGGAGACCGGGAAAATGGGCCTGGCGATCGGGAAGAACGGCGTCACGATAAAGGCGGTCGAAAAGGCACTCGGGAAGACCGTGAAGATATTCGAATACGCGGACACCGCGGAGGGCCTGCTGAGGAACATAATACCGAATCTCAAGACGATTGACATCAACGGGGATTCGATCATAATCACTATCCCGCTGAACGAGAGGTCGGCGGTGATCGGGAAGAACGGAAGGAACATAAAGGCCATAAGGGAATTCCTGAACAGGCATTTCAGTATAAAGAATTTAAAGCTGAAATAGAGGGAAAGAGTATGCCGGGAGCGTTTTCAGCAAGGAACCTGAAGAGAAAGCGGAAAAAGTTCAGGTGGAACTCTGACCAGTACAAGCGCCAGATGCTGAAGCTCTGGCAGAAGATGCCCCTGAAGGGCGCGCCTCGCGCAAGGGCCCTGGTCCTGAAGAAGAAGGGGGTGGAGCAGAAGCAGCCCCATTCGGGCGTGATCAAGGCCGTCAGGTGCCAGATCGTCAAGAACGGCATCCAGGTTACCGCGGTCGTGCCGAAAACAGGGTCGATCAAGCACATCGACGAGCACGACGAGGTCATCATAGAGGGCCTGGGGGCTTCCCAGGGGGGAGCCGTAGGGTCGATGCACGGCATAAAATACAAGGTGGTCGCCGTCAACGGCATTTCCCTCTCAGAGATAATTAAGGGGAAAAAGAGCAAGAAAAAGGGTGAATGATCATTATGGAAAACAAGACGCTTCTTTTCAACAGGTGGGACGTATCGGGCGTGAAGGTGAATGACCCGGGGCTTAAGAGGTACATCAACCTGCGCCCTTTCATCGTACCCAGGACCTCTGGAAGGAACTCCACGCTCTCCATACACAAATCGGACATGAGCATAGTGGAAAGGTTCATAAACAAGCTGAGGGTGCCGGGACACAGGGGGAAGAAGCACAAGCTGACCAGCGGCCAGGCCCCGGCAAAGTACCAGTATATCTTCAATTCGGTGGTTGATGCGTTCGGTATCATCGAGAAAAGGACGGGAAAGAACCCCCTTCAGGTGCTCGTGGAGGCGATCGAGAACGGCGCCCTCCTGGAAGAGGTGATGGGATACAGGCTGGGGGGAATAATAGCGAGAAAGGCCGTGATCACGACACCCCAGAGAAGGCTGGACATTTCCCTCAGGCTCATAGCCCAGGACATCTTCTCCACATCCTTCCACAACAAGCACCCGCTTCCCGAGGTCATGGCGGACGAGCTGATCTCCATAGCCGGCAACGACCAGAGGAACAACGTGATCAGGGAGAGGTTCAGGATAGAGAAGGAAGCTGAGGGCGCAAGATAATCTCGGATTATATTTATATTCATTTATTACAAATTAAAGAAATCGTGATTCGAATGGCAAAGAAGGAACTCACGCAGGCTATTAAAGAGCTCATGAGGAAGCCCGAGCAGATCCGAAACATCGGTATAGTGGCGCACATCGACCACGGGAAGACCACCCTGACCGACAACCTGCTCTCAGGGGCTGGGATGATCTCAGAGGAGCTTGCCGGAAAGCAGCTCGCGATGGACTTCGTAGAGCAGGAGCAGGAAAGGGGAATCACCATCTATTCCGCGAACGTCTCCATGGTCCACGAATGGGAAGGCAAGGAGTACCTGATCAACCTGATCGACACCCCCGGCCACGTGGATTTCGGGGGTGACGTCACCAGGGCCATGAGGGCAGTTGACGGTGTCGTGGTCGTCACCGACGCCGTCGAGGGGTGCATGCCCCAGACCGAGACAGTGGTCAGGCAGGCCCTCAAGGAAAGGGTCAAACCCGTTCTTTTCGTGAACAAGGTCGACAGGCTGCTCAAGGAGCTGAAGCTGACCCCGGAGCAGATGCAGGATAGATTCAAGAAAATAATAACCGAAGTGAACATGCTTATCCAGAAGTACTGCGAAGACGAATACAAGGACAAGTGGATGGTCAACGTGAATGACGGCGGGGTCGCTTTCGGGTCTGCGGTCAAGAACTGGGCCATCTCCATCCCCTACATGCAGAATACGGGAATGAGTTTCAAGGACATCATCGAGCTGACCGCAAAGGGGCCCGAGGGCGAGAAAGAGCTCGCAAAGAAGGCCCCCCTTCACAGGATAGTTCTAAACATGGTCATCAGGCATCTTCCCAATCCCCTGGAATCCCAGAAATACAGGATTCCCAGGATCTGGCCCGGGGAAAACGATTCCCAGGTGGCCAAGGACATGATGATGTGCAACCCTGACGGGAAGCTTGCGGGCGTCATAACCAAGCTTTATCCTGACCCTCATGCCGGTTACGTCGCCACCGTCCGCCTTTTCTCGGGCAAGCTGAAGGTGGGACAGGAGGTGCTCCTCGTCGGATCGGGAAAGACCCAGAAGCTCCAGCAGGTATCGGTTTACAAGGGACAGGCAAGGGTCAAGATGGAAGAGGTGGATGCCGGGAATATCGTCGGGATAGTGGGCCTGAAGGAGTCCTCTTCCGGGGAGACGATATGCGATCCGGACGAACCCATACCGGGTTTCGAATCGATAACCCACATATTCGAGCCCGTCGTGACCAAGGCGATCGAGCCGAAAAGCCCGCAGCAGCTCGCAAAGCTGATCGAGTTCCTGAGGAGGGTCGCCAAGGAGGACCCAACCCTCGTGGTAAAGATCAACGAGGAGACCGGAGAATACCTTGTTTCCGGCCTCGGTGAGCTTCATATTGACGCGAAGATCGAACGTCCCCTGAAGGAAGAGAACATCGACGTGGAGGTATCATCCCCGATCGTCATATACAGGGAAGGCATAAAGACAGCCACTTCTGAACCGGTCGAGGGGAAATCGCCCAACAAGCACAACAGGTTCTATATAATCGCGGAGCCCCTTGAGCCCAAGGTATACCAGGCCATGATACACGGTGAGATCAGGGACATGGAGGTCAAGAAAAAGGACGTTGATCTCCAGGAAAAACTCGTCTCCTTCGGATTCGACAGGGACGAATCCAAAAAGGTGAAACTGATACACAACAAAAACATATTCATTGACATGACCAGGGGAGTTCACGCCATCCTCGAGGTGATGGAGATGCTGAAGGAGGCCTTCATTAACGCCGTTGAAGAGGGGCCGCTTGCCAGGGAACCATGCGCGGCGGTCAAGGTCAAGATAGTGGACGCGAAGCTTCACGAGGATGCGATCCACAGGGGCCCTGCCCAGGTCATTCCCGCGGTCAGGTCGGCCATAAGGGAGGCCATGATAAAGGCCCAGGCATATCTCCTGGAACCGAAACAGATCATCAGGATCGACGTCCCGACCGAGCAGGTATCCGGCGCCATGAAGGAGGTCCAGAACAGGAGAGGCCAGATAATAGACATGTCCGAGGAAAGGGGCGTTTCGACCCTGAAGTGCAAGCTTCCCGTGGCTGAGATGTTCGGCTTCAATTCCTCACTCAAATCGTCCACTTCGGGGCAGGGATTCTTCTGGCTCATCGACGTGGTGTATGAGCCGCTTCCCAGGGACCTTGAGCAGAAGGTCATCCAGCAGATCAAGACCAGGAAGGGGATCGAGCAGCAGTGAACAAATATATGTAATCGGATTATTCTAATTCCATGAAAGCGTTTTTATCCGTCAAGTTCAGGGAAGATTCCAGTAACAGGGATCTTATCGAAGAAATAGCGGATTCCCTTGAAAAGTCCGGTTTTCACACGACGGTGATGGCCAGGGACAAAGAAAAATGGGGAGAGGAGAAGATCACCCCGCGGGAACTGATGGAACTGACCTTTGAATCGATAGACGAATCCGACATCGTGGTGGCCGAGTTCTCGGAAAAGGGAACGGGGCTCGGGATAGAGGCTGGATACGCGTTCTCGAAACAGAAGCCTGTTATAGTTATTGCGAGGGAGGGTTCTGAAATATCAGGCACCCTGAAAGGAATAGCCAGGGAGATAATATATTACAAAGAAACGGGAGAGATCGGACCTAAAATCAGGTCGATCGTACATTAAAAAACCTTTTTTAGGAAGCCTTTAAATTAGTTGGCCTCCAATTATGATTCTACGGTGATCTCATGAACGACAGGGAAGAGCTTTTCAAGACCATGTTCGTGCAGAGCGGGTTCTTTATCATCCTGTTCACGGCGCTCGTTTTTGCCATGTTTTTAGCCAGGGCAATGGTTTGATTTTTATTTCTTCAATCAAGTATTATGCTATCAGGAGAAAAGTGTGGACCGGTCTCCATTTTCCGGTCCATGTTCCCATATGAGGGGTCGTGGTGTAGCTAGGTTCCGGATGTCCGCATCCGAGAACCCTGCAATGGTCTAGCATCGGAGCTTCGGGCCAATTCCGCTCGAAAGAGCGGAATCGCGGAATGGCTTCAGACCTGGGTTCAAAAGGCCTGTCCGAATTGGAATTGATGGTTTGTCGCGCCTGTCGCGACTTCCGTGAAGTTCGGACGGCGCTGATAGTCCCGGCGATCCCATTTTTTCCTTTTTTTTTACATTATAATAAATCGGCAAGCATTGGGCCCGCATTTTGTTAACTATATTATAGTTATATTATTTTTATTCATTTAATTTATTTTAAAGGTATTTTTGTTGTATATTACAAGTTATTTAAGGGTATTAAATGAATATAATTATTATATACCAGAAATTGGTTTTAGGATGCCAAGGTTGCAGGAAGTAATAAACAAAGGCAGAGTGATATGGTCCCTGAATCTGCCCGAGGAGAAAAGGGAAGCTCTGAAGAAGATGGGGTGGAAAAAGGGGGATCTTCTAGACGTCAACTTCAGCGAAAAGGGTGACCTTGTCATCAAAAAGGTATAATAAGGAGGTAAATATGGACATATACAAAAACGGGAAAGCGGTAAAGGGACAGGTGACTTTGATATCTCTGATAGCGATATTATTCGTGATATTGCTGGTAGGGATATCAATAGCAGATACGGACACGGACGAAGTGACAGTGGATGTAAACGTATCAACGCTTACCAGGATACAGATGAGCCCGACCTCAATTTCCTGGGGGGCCACGGAGCCGGGGACGACTAACGACACGCATTTCTCCCTTC
>CAZEXF010000032.1:0-2017 GCA_964516855.1 uncultured archaeon
ACCTTCTGAAAAGAGCAGTTGGCTTCTTCAGACCTGCGTTTGATATTGAAATGCCCGATGTGGAAGGCATAAGTTCAGACGTGCTCGGTAAGATGAAGGGGTCTGATTTTTCGTTTTCGGCTACAGGGAAATGATAGTGCAAAATAAAATGGTTATAGAATTCCGAGCGCATACACTTCCCATTCCTTTCTTCCCATTTCACCTCTCCAGTCTCCGCAGGGGGGACGGTTGTGTTGGAGGATCCGGGGATGCCAGGATTACTTTCGGTTGGGGAGGGGTTAAAAAATCATTTCCTCGTAATATTTCCCGAGGGAGCGCACTCTGGAGATCTCCCCAACGTTGTGCCTGGAGGTGATGAGGATGGTCTCCCTGTAATGGCTTGGGTCTTTCAGCTGGAACATTCTTTCCAGGTTTACCTTTGTCTTACCATCCTCCGCTGTGAATATGCTGTAGTGAGGGGCGGGGGCGACGAGGACAAGCTCTTTTGTTCTGGGGCTCTCGAAGAACAACCTGTAAGCCTCCATGGCGTGCTCGTCCGACTGGACCGGGTCCTTAGCATGCTTCACCCAGGCGAGCCATCCTATCCATTCGCAGACCTTCTCCCCGTTGGAAAGTATGAAAGAAACGTTCTGATCATCGATGTCTGACATGCGGAGTATTCTGAGGGGGCCGCCGGACCACGTGTCGATGCAGTTCTTCGGGTCGAGACCGAGGTTACACTTTTCCAGGTTTTCGGGATAGCCCGACTTCTCGAGAAAGGTAACGAATTTGCCGCCCTGTCTCTTGTCGGAGGAGAATTTAACTGTCTTCATATTGTCGCATTTCCCGTAATCGGAAATCAGGCATTTTGTCGTTCCGAGGGAATCTGCAACGAAGAGCTCACCCGTGACGTAGTTGACCATTACGTTGAATAAGATTCTTCTGTCCTTGATTGCGGTTATAGAGGAAGAGGCACCGGTGACTGAAGGGCTTCCGGGCCCAAGGCCGAGATGGATTTTCTTTGAACCTTTTCCCTCCACGGAGATGTCGATTCCCTTCTTCCAGAAATCAACATCATTATCAAAGATCTCGTGGACGTATTTCTTGCTGTAGTCCGGATACTTTTTCATGAGACCTCTCAGGAACTCTCTCATCTTGATAGACCGGTCGGTGGGGTCGCAGATAAGCACGCTTTGGGTTGGCTCAAGCCCGCGTTCCCCGTGGTACATCTTGCCTGTCTCTTCCGTGACGAGAACTATATTGGAATCATATCCGCTGACCTCATGCTTTATGACCTCTTCGGGTATGGAATCAAGCCCGTATGTGTCGAATTTTCCCGCACCGACCTTTTCAGCGGCATAATCCACCCTGAGGTCGCCGATTTCCTCGTATGCCTTACGAAGGGCTTTCACG
Organism: uncultured archaeon; assembly: GCA_964516855.1. GTDB lineage: Archaea > Aenigmatarchaeota > Aenigmatarchaeia > QMZP01 > QMZT01 > CAZEXF01. Next base: position 1,393 of record CAZEXF010000032.1, read on the forward strand.
GATATCTCTAGCAGGTCTTTTTCGACCCCTTTCATATTATTTCTAATGAAAAAAGCTTTTTAAGGTGATATTCCTGCCAAAGATAAGAAAGAAAGCCTCACAGGCACGCCGAAAGAACCAGGAATCAATACTATTCCAGCACGTATTCCCAGCCGGGCTGCCATTCGGCCTTTTTGCTCCAGTGCTCCTCGATCGCCTGCTCCCAGGACTTCCCCTTTATCAGGACGTCCAGGGAGAACTGGGGGGCCTCGTGGGCGACGATGGCGACGTGCTTCCCGTCGTAGTTCTCCTTCAGGAAACCGAGGAAGTCCGCGATCCTTTTTCCGACTTCCCTGTAGCTTTCCCCGCGGGGATAGGGAGTGTCGATGAAATCCTTCTTGTCCCAGCCCTTTTTCTTTTGGGTCATGTCGCCGTAATCGCATTCCCTCAGCCTCCTGTCCCGGATTATCCTGCACCTTCCCCCGAAGGCGAGTTCAGCGGACCGGACCGCCCTCCTGAGGTCGGATGTGAAGACGGCGTCGAACTTGTCGGGCCTTTGCTTCGCCAGTTCCCTTGACTGCCTTACTCCAAGGTCGCAGAGACCGACGTCCGCATGTCCCGAGGCGAGCTTTTTCAAGTTGTCTTC
>CAZEXF010000032.1:2027-10137 GCA_964516855.1 uncultured archaeon
TGGACGAAGTAGGTGATTCTGACTGCCATAAGATCTGATAAATCCGGGAGGTTTATAAGTTTTTTTCTTTTCCCTCCTTCCCGGGAGGGGGCTGCGCTTAAAAGATTTTCCGGCACACTATGTTCATGGCGGGAATAAGACTTCCTTCTTTTTGCAAATACATCGATGAGAGCGTCATCCGGGACATGGAAAACAGGATAAACGCCCAGAGAGGTTACAACCCTTGCAGCGGATATTATTGCCCTTATTCGAACTGCATATCCCACGCGGATTACGGGGAACCCGTCCCGGAAGAGCACAGGGCAGAACTGGAAGCATGGAAGAAAGCTCTCAGAGAGCGGTAAGGTTTCATTGCCCTGGAGAACGCTTAAAAAATTTGTCACCTGATTCCTATCATGGACGGAGATTTCCTGCAGGAGGGGAGAATCGTGGTCGATTCCTTCCCGGTGAAGCCAACTGACAGCGGATATCTGATGAAAACGGGATATTCGGAGAACAGCCTGTTCGTTCGCAGGATGCCCGGCGCGGTGAAAATGGACGGTTATTTTTATTCCATAATGGAAAGGTGTTCCGGGGAAGTTCCGGCCGGGGAGGAGCGTTTCCTCATGCCCTGCGTCTTGAGTAAGAACGAAAACCCGTTTTACAACGTCAAACTTCTCGCCCCGCCGGGCAAATCCGGCATAGAGCTGCTCTCCGAAGGGATGATATTGCCGGATCTCGAATTCTACCAGTCTTTAGGACAAGATTATGACAATCCGGCCGGCTTCATTCTCACGTCCGAATACTGCGGGGGCACGGAATTCTTCTCGTTCCCGAACACGTGCCTGAGGAACAACAGGGGGAATTTCGACGTCCTTTTCCAGGGCGAGTTCAGGGCTCCCGCCGACGAGCCTGGAAGGCGTCCGGTGGTTTACGTCGAACGCGGGGTAAAAGAGAGGACGAGCCTGTCCAGCCACAACAAGAAGATGATGGAAATTATAAGGAAGGGGGAGAAACCCTTCTGGTGGGACATGAAATGAGGGTCCCGGAACAGGATAGCAAAACGTTCACTCCCACAGCCATTCGAACTCTTTACGGTCGGGACGGACCTCATAGCAAAGTCAGGAGTGAGGAAGCTCCGAGTCTGATCATGCCTTCCGCTTCTGGCGTACGTCATCCGGCCTGGCGTTTTTGCCTTTGATGACATATTTATTGAGAATCAGGCACGGGACAAACCATGGTATGAACCAGTATATCGCCGAGATGATGACCGCCACGATCTCCCCGGGACCGGCCGAAAGGGAATATATTTTCAGGACCCAGTCGGGCCTCATGAAGGAGAACTCGAATACGAAGCCGATGACGAGGGAGAGGAGGCCCATCTTTGCCGGCCTGTAGTTCCTGAACAGTAAGACCAGGGCTCCCGGAAGGCTGAAAAGCAGGTAGAACATGGCTATTCCCACGGCGTTCTTTTCCTCGGGGGTCGGGATTGCCATTTCCATGGTCAGGTTTATCAGAAGGGCAACCAGGACGAAGGCGGCGTAGATCTTGAGGAACCTTAACAACCTCTCTTTCATGGTTTATAATTGGAGCCGGGGGGTTAAAATGATTGGCTGGAGAATAAAAATATTTTTGTCACTATCTGGTAATTTTTATAAAGCTTCCTGCAGGTAATGATATATGAGCCATCAGGAAATAACGGATTACGTGGGGAAGCTGAAGATTGCCCCCCTGACAAAGAGTAATTACGGGGATTTCGTCCTGAACGTGAGGAAGGTATTCAAGACCGGGAGAATTGTAATCAATTATTATCAGTATGGATTGAACGAAGAGACAATTAAAAAGCACGATTTTTCGAAGGGAGCGCCCGATTGGAAACGCGGAAAGACAGGAAGGTGTGAAATATTTGAAGAAAAGAATAAAGGCAAAAAGGGTAGATTTGTCACCGTGAAAGGGCAGGATCTTTACGAAATGTGGGGATACAGGCCGCGTCTGACACTGTTTAAGTTCGCGTTCGATCCCGGGAAGGCCCTTTACGTCATAGACGAGAAATTCAACGGGACGCCCGAGTTCCCATACAGGGACCTGTTTCTGGCGGGGGACGTCTGAATCCCCTGTCTGTCCGGGGACGGGGAGAGGACATGGTTCTGGCGGAAGACGGCACCCTTAACTTGTTGCCAATCCCCATCAATCCTTATAATAACCGCCAACGACTATTAATTCTATGGAAAAAAGGAAGATCTCCGTTACGGCCGGAGGGAAGGCCGCCGGTCACGAGCACTTTCCGCATTCCAGGGCGAGGCCGGTGCAGGATTCTGCGATCACGGAGATAGAGAAGGCCTGGAAGGACGGGTTCAGGTACGTTTTTTTCGAGGCCCCTACCGGCTCGGGGAAGAGCGCGATAGCGATAACCCTGGCCAGACGGAGCGGTTCCGCATACATCCTCGTTTCCACCAAAACCCTCCAGGACCAGTACTCGAGGGAAGGGGCATACGGGACGATCGAGGTGAAGGGGAGGGGAAACTTCCGCTGCATGCTCTCCAGGGGTTATTACTGCGATGTCGGCCCGTGCAGGACGGGGACGATGTGCAGGCACAGGCCGGTCCCGAGGCCCGAGAAGGGAGGGAAGGGCCTGGTCAAGGTGACCGAGACGGAGAGGGGGGAACTGATGATCAAGGCGGGGGAAAAGATATGCTCATACTGGAAGCAGAAATGCGACGGGCTGAACCATGGCTACCCCGTAATGAACTATTCTTACTTCCTCCACGAGACCAGCTATGCCAAGGATTTCGGGAAAAGGAAGCTGATGGTATGCGACGAGGCCCATAACATGGAGGACGAGCTGATGAGGTACGTGGGGTTCACGATTTCGAACAGGGACCTGGGGTTGATACACTGCAGGGTTCCGGGAAAGGATTTTCCTGTCGGGGAGTGGATTGAAATGATAGGGGAGTGGAAGGGGAAGTTCGAGCAGGAGCTCGGCCTGACGATGAAGAAAATCCGGACTCTAAGGGGGCCCCGGGCAGTGGACATGACCAAAAAGGTCAACAGGCTGGCGGAGAAGCTGGAGAAGTGCGAATTCATGGCCGAGGAACTGTCAAGCAATCCCTCCAACTGGATAATAGAGAGCGGGGGTTCCGAGGATTTCCGGAAGGTGAGCTTCAAGCCGATCATGGTCAGCAGGTGGGGAAACAAGTTCTTCGGGAAGGCCGAAAGGTTCCTCCTTCAGTCGGCAACCATACTGGACGCGGAGGCTATGGCGGAATGCCTCGGGCTTCCCGGGAAGGACTGCGTGTTCATCAGGGCCGGGTCCGACTTCGGGGCGGAGAAAAGGCCGGTCTATTATTCTCCGGTCGGGAGCATGTCCCACAGGAACATCAAAGAGACCCTTCCCAGGCTCGCGGACGAGATACGTTCGCTCATGGCGAGGTATCCCGACAAGAAAGGGGTGATACATACCCATACCTACCGCATACAGGAGTTCATAATGGAAAACGTCGGGTCGAAAAGGTTCATCGCCAACAGGGCGGAGGAGCCCGCGAAAAGGAACGAGATAATGAGGAATTTCATCCGGAGCAGGGAACCGGCCATACTGGTCACGCCGAGCGCTTACGAGGGTATGGACTTCAGGGACGACGTGTGCCGGTGGCAGGTCATCTGCAAGATCCCGTACCCGGATCTCGGGGACTCCCAGGTCAAGAGGAGGATGGAGATGAACAGGTCGTGGTATGCGTGGAAGACGGTCCTACGGCTCATACAGACGTACGGGAGGGGGATGAGGTCGAAAGACGACTGGTGCGACACGTACGTCCTGGACTCCTCCTTCGGGATGCTTCTCGAGAAGAACAGGGACATGTTTCCCGACTGGTTCACCGATGCGATCAGAAGGGAATGAAACCCGGCAGGTCCGTTTCCTCAAAACATTTGCGGAAGACGCCCGACTTCCGCGGCATTTCCCCGCTTTCGGACAAAACAATTTATTCCGTGTTCTGAACTATTACGTATGGGCGAATTCGACGAAACGGGAGGCATGAAATCCGTTCCCGTGGGGGAATCGGGAGAAATGAATATTTATAAAGAAAGCGGTGTTAATATAAATCAAATGAGCCCCGGTAACCCTCACGGGTTGCCGGATGATCATCTTTCTTTTTCCTTTGCCGGTTTAAAAGAAGGGGTAAACGTATGAAAAAGACGCTGGTTTTCATAGATGCCGGGTTCCTCTCAAAGCTCTCAAAGTATTTCGGAAAGGGGAAATACCTGAAATTCGATATAATCAAATCTTCAAGAAGGCTGGCCAAGAAACAGGATCTCGAACTGAAGCGGATATATTATTATACGGCTCCCCCCTTCCAGTCGTCAAAATCGAATGAGGACGAAAGGAAAAGGAGGGAAAAATACGATCATTTCATCGGAAAACTCCCGGGGAACGGGATGATAACGATCAGGGAAGGGAGGTGCCAGAAGATCGTGGAAGGAGGGAAAGCCACGTACCACCAGAAGGGAGTCGACACGCTGCTGACCATGGACCTCATGAACGTCCCGATAAGGCACAAGGAAGTGAATAAGATAATTCTCATAGCCTGCGACAGCGATTTTGTTCCCGTCATCAAAAACCTTGAAGACCTGGGAGTGAAAACGCTGCTTTACATCTATTTCGACAAGCGCAGGAATTCGAATTTTTCCACTTCCAACCAGCTGATAGACTGCGTTTCAGAGCACGTGCAGCTGAGAAAAAGCGATTTCGTAAGATAAGGGAAAAACATCAGGGAGACCGGGAAGGGTTTAATGGGACACGAATCATTTATTAAATTTAATCCACTGGATTTTTTATGCACAAAGGAACGTTACAGAAAGGTTCGATCTCCATAACCAACAAGCCGTACCGACTGTTCGGAAAGAACCTGGACTGCAACAGCATGGACCTTGAAACGATAACGTATGTCAGGCGGAATCCCGAACTGGAGCCCTATTTCGAAGAGATCCTCAAATCCAGAAAGGAGAAAAACGGGGACGTATTTTACGTTCCGTGCTCCATAAAAAAGCCTTCGAGCCCGGAAAACAGGGCGTATTTTGCGCATCTCCTCGCCCCTCCCGGAACAAAGAGGGGTTCGGACAAATTCGTGAGGTTCCTCATAGTTCCGGATCTCGCCCTGCGCGGAGCGGTCGGGGATGACGACGATCCGGTTGGTTTCGAAATGATTTCCGAATACCTGGACGGCCAGAAATTCTACGTTCCCCCCATAGAGACCCTCAAAAGGTTAAGGAGAGATAGGTACGTGAGATACAGCGGGCTGATCAAACATATTCCCGAAAAGGGAAACAAGAATCCCCTCGTCTCCATCGGGCCGAATTCCTCTGACAATTTTAGACTTTTCGAGCGGAACAGGGAGATGCTGGAAAGGATAAATAGAGGCGATTGCAGATTCTGGTGGGACATAGTGCCTGACGTATCGTATTATTTCGGCTTCACGGAAAAATCCGTATTCAGTGAAACCGGGGACAAGGAAAGCGTACCTTACGTGGCCGAAGCCCTGAGGCAGCTGAAAGAGCGCACTATTCTGAATGACATAAGATACCCGACGGAAGCCCAGCTGTGCAATCTGGTCGCCAGGGCGATGGCGGGAAAACCAAGAAACGACGGGAACGCCAGGACCCACCAGAAAAGGTTCACGGAACTGGGAATATACGAAACATTGTCCCGAAAAGGCATGATAAAGGAGAAGGGTCTGGTGGGTGACAAAAAAGGGTGCGAGCTGAGCGAGACGGGATGGGGCTTCCTCCCGCCGGAAGACACGTGAATTTCCCGCACACAAAGAATGATTAAAATTTAACATCAACATTGAAGTCGTTCCATTTTCCTGGTTGGGGGGGGGGGGGGGCATTTGGCAAATGTCCCATTTTTTTTAAAACGTTGCAACACGCACCCGACTTCCGCGGCATTTCCCCGCGTTATCAGACATAATAATTTATTCCCGGATTTTGAACTAATTCTATTATATATGAATTTGCAACGGATTAAATCACTGTGCAACGGATTAAATCACTGTTGAGAAAAAGAAAAATAGTATTTCCGTCACATAAAACAAGAACCAAGATAAAAATTCATGGTCTAGATCCTGATTATATAATTGATTTATTGAAAAACCATGGTAACGATATATATGCATTTGAGGAGCAGCCTAAAAGGCGATTTCATGACATAACCCTGGGATTATGGTTTTTTAAGGCTAAAAGAAAGAGAATCTTTATAACGATAACCTATAATAAGCTGAAAAGGACAATATATATCATAACGGCATTCCCAGAGCACAAAAAAATGGAAAAACTTGTGAAAAGAGCGAAATTTGTCAGGAGATGAATATGGAACCAAGCGCATTCATATACGACAGTAAGGCAAACTCTTTGTTAGTATTCAGGGAGGACAGGGTTAATTATTACTTCATAAGACTGGGAGAGATAGTTATCGGATTTGACAAAAAAATGAGAATAGCTTCAGTTGAAATATTGAATCCGGATATTCTGTATTCTTTATCAAAAAATAAGCTATCTAAAATAAATTCAGTCAGACTATCAGCTCAATCCAGAGGTTCCATGTTATTGGTTTTATTATTGCTGGAATTTGATAACAAAGAGGTAGAAAAGATTCCTATAAATGTATCACTTGAGAAACCAATACCGTGTTGACATTAAGCGGCAATTATTATATATCCCCGGACGAAATCTATACCATGCTCTACTACGTCTTCCTGGGGGTCGCTTTCTTCTGCTTTGCCTTCCATACGGCCGTCCATCTCCTGGAGCATTCGGGAAGGATCTCCCATAACAGGCGAATATTCGCGGCGATAGGGATCGCCATGTTCTTCGGTTGGTTCTCCTACTTCTTCATCTCGTTCAATGACCCTTACTCGGCCGGGATGTCGGTGTTCACCATTGTGGGCATTCTCCTTCTGATTCCCGGATTCTATCTCTGGGGGATCTCGCATGCGAGGATGCACAGGAGGATGCATAAAGGCAAGGGGAAACTCGTCACGACCGGATTATACGGGCACATACGACATCCGATGTATTTCGGGAACGTGATGATGTTCCTCGGGGCTCCCATGCTCGGGGGAGCGCTGCTTACCCTGGCCATCTCCCCGGTGTTCATGGCGATGGTATTGATATGGAGGCATATCGAGGAGAAGGAGCTCCTGGAGGAGTTTCCGAAGGAATATTCGGAGTACAGGAAAAAGACGTGGTTCTGAGAGAGTTTTGGCAGATATTTAAATGATAACTTTATAGTGGCAAATATGCCTATAATTCCAATAAGTTACAATAACATCGACTGGAAAAATTCTGTCAGAGAATCTTCCAATCTGCGGCCGGAATTTGAAGGAAAAAGGTTCCTATACAGGGGAAATTCTCAGGGAAAATTCGAAATGCATGTCCTGTTAAGCATGCTTGAAGACGATAAGCCGTCTTATTTCGGATTAAACGACATTGAATACGGGAAAATCACGTTTTGCAGCATTCTGTATGACGACCCTTTCCATTATGCCAAAGACTGGGTCGAGAAATTTTCGCCGCACAACAGAATCCCGCCTTTCTCGAATTTTCCGATAACAATGGAGATAAACGCGGAAAACTATAAGGACAAATTGTGCGTATCGACGGAAGGCGAGGGGGGAATTATCAGGGGACCGGTCGACATGAATGACATAACGGTATTGTATTCCTTACACATAGACAGGACAGAAGAGAGATCCCCGTTCAATGATGAGCTGACCCGTAATGTTCTGAACGGAAAGACTGAATTGGAAGCTTCCTTCGGAACGGAATCCCCTTTCGGAAAGCCGGACATCGACCGGGAAGACCTGCTGGACAGGTACGAAAAGGAATGTGACGTGATATTGAAAAAATTGTATAGTTTCACCTGCATGTCCAAACCCGGGACAAAAGAGGAAAGGATGAGACTACTGAAAGATTATCTGAACGTTCTGAGAGGAAAACTGAGGGCATGAGCATCAGATACTCTCCCGATTCCAGAAGACGTAGAGATTTGAAGCCAACAGAGACAAGAAATGAGGGAGACCGGGAAAGGCCCTTTACGTCATAGACGAGAAATTCAACGGGACGCCCGAGTTCCCATACA
>CAZEXF010000033.1:0-10057 GCA_964516855.1 uncultured archaeon
AGAGATACCGGCTTGTCGACATGTATGCTGTCAACCCCTGGTTTGTCGGCTAGCCTGATCTGCCCGTTTCTGTTTACCGTCCCCGACCTCGTCTTTCTTGTCCTTACCTTTTCATTGAATTCCTCTCCAGAAGTGTCCAGTACATGCAATTCGTCCCTGAATTTCACTATCACTCTTACTTCCTCTCTTTCAGAAATCCTTTCCTTGAGGTCTTCCGCTATTTTTTCGCTTTCCCTTATCTTCTGCAGTTTTAACTGTTCATCCCCCTCCGTGATATTCCTGCAGCCCTCATCGACGATGCCGTTGCAGTTGTCATCCAAGAGGTTGCATTCCTCCCCGGCTCCCGGGTAAACGTCAGGGTCTTCAGGCATGCAGTCGATAAGATCGAATGCCCCGTCCCCGTCAGAATCGGCAAGCACCCCCTTTTCGGGGACGAAATATTCCCCACTTGATTCGATCAGGGTTGAATTGTTGTACGAGAGCACGATTGAATATTCATGGGTCCCGGGATCTTCCGGAAGCCCGAACCCGAGGTCTTCCAGACTTAGATTGATCGTCACGTTTCCTTCTGACTGGAAGCCCTTTCCGTAACCCTCCCCGGTTTCGGAGTAATCGGTGCTTGCGAACACGGTTCCGTTCTCGACCCATACCGAAACAACGTCCCCGAATATTGACTGGTTGCCCTTCCTGACCGAACCGGGTATCAGGTCCGCCGAATAACTCATGTCCGTGATATTCGTGAGATCGCCGATTTCCACGGAATAAAGGGAATTCCTGCTTACCGATCCGCTTACGACCTTCCATTCGAGGATTTCGGTCTCCTCGATAGTCCCGTTTTCCTCGAACGTTTCGTTTACCGTCTCATTCATGGTCACTGTCCTTTCCGCCGTCTCATTGACGGTTTCGATGACTTCGAGTGTCACTTCCCTCGTGACGTTCACCGTTTCGTTCTTTGTTTCGTTGAAAATCTCCACCGTTTCATTGATAGTGCGGTTGATGGTGATTGTCTTTTCGGCGGTCTCGTTGACCGTCCTGTTGTACTGGAAAGAAAATGGTCTGGTTCTGTTGAACGTGACGTTTTTCACGGTTATGTCAAAAACGGTGAATTTGTATTCGAAAGAAAGATCGGGGAACGATTCGGCCGAGCCCTTCATTCCGAAGCCCTCCCCGGAACCGTCCAGGGGGGAATCCCGGTAATTGAAAGTCCCCCGGGCCGGGCTCAGGCCGGCCCCGGCCTTCTCGACGAATTCGGACAGGGAGAGACTGGCGGTCCTGTTGCCAAGGGTTACCGTGAGCACTGAATCGGAGGGAAGGAAATCCTCCGACTGAAGGACCACCGAAACCGAAGGAACCCCTCTTTCGCTGCCGGGCGTCAGGACAAGAAATCCCGAGAACTGGATCGCCCCGAGGGTGATCACCAGTCCCAAAGCGACAAGTATCGCCACGTAGGTTAACGGAGACTTCCCCGAAGGTCCCCTTCCCAGCATCTCCCTCTCCTTCCGGGCGGCGCTTCTCCTGTCCCTCCCGAGATAAATAGTCTTTACCCTGCCGTTCTCCCTTATTGAGGTATAGTAATATGTACTGTTCTTTATCCTCTTCTTATGCATGTGAGGCCCCAAGACTGTGGTTTTGGGCTCTGAAAAAACTGTAGGTTAACCGCCCAAAACTGTATATACAATAATTAATTGTTTAAACAATTATTTATATTTGATTATAACAGGGGGAATTCCGGACGGCTTTTCAAAAAAAGGGCCACGACCGGGAATTTCAGACAGAAGCAGATCAGAATCTGCTTCAAATGTCCTTTGAACCCGGGCTGGGGGCTCCACAGGCCCCTGTGCTAACCACTGCAGGGTCATGAGCGGCTACGCTCCGGACCTAACTACACCATCGTGGCCATGATAGTAAAATTTGAGCGAAAGGTTATAAATAAATGATACGGGACGTGATCAGACACCCGATAGTATCTCGGAAACCCTTTTGCGCCCGAGGGCAACGACGAACCTTGTCAGCCTTGGACCGAATTCCTTCCCGATCAGCGAAAGATAAACGGCCCTGAAGAAATCCCCGGGCTCGATATCAACATCCTCCCTGGAGATCCTGAAGAAAAGGTCTCTGAGCTCTTCCTCGTTCCGGTCCTTCTTGCCCAGCTCTTCGGACAAGATGCGGATCGCCTTCTTTTGCTTTTCGCTGAGTCTTTTCCTGACCTTGTCTTCAACTTTTTTCCTGACCTCGAACCTCATCCTTTCCGGGGCGTATCTGGCGGCCCATTCCTTCGCGAGTGAGAGCCTGGCCTTGATCCTTTCCAGTTCCCTCCCCGAAACCTTCCCGGGAAGGTGGCCCGTTTTCTTCAGGAGATCAAGGGAAGGGTCCAGGTAGCTCCTGCCGGGAACCATCTGGGAAACCATGACGGCGAAATCAAAGCTTATCTGCGGGGCAAAGAAAGGGGTTTCGATCTGGGATATCTCGTAGAGCCTCTTCATGTGCTCCCCTTCCCTCTCGTTCTCCACTTTCTCCTTCCCGAAGAACACCCTTTCGTGGCGGTCGTAATCGTCGAAAAGGGAAGGGAGGTCGTTCCATGAGAAGCTCCTGGTCTTCATGAGTTTCTTGTTGTAGAAGAAACGAAGGAGTTCCGGGGTCGCCACCTCCAGCCACCCGGCCGGATAGACGACGTTCCCCTTGCTTGCCGACATCTTCTCCCCGTCGATCATTATGTGCTCGTAGAATATCGGCTCTGCCATCGGGAAATCCAGCACCCTTTCGATTATTTCGGCGTTGATCCAGAATGCGCTCCCCGGGACCTGGTATTCCTTTCCGAAGCCCTCGGTGGAGACCTTCCAGGTCGCCCACTGCACGGCCAGCTCGCTCTTGTACATTAGCTTTCCGTTTCCCTTAGAGGGATCATCCACCCCCCTGAACCCGCAGCCTACGGCCTTCGAATTCTTGAAGTCGTAGTCCCTGCACTCGTATTCCACCTTGCCGTCTTCCCTCATCCTGGTGACCCTTGTGGTTATGATTTTCCCGCACCTTTCGCAGATGGGCTGCCACGGCGACCAGTCGTCTCTCAGCATGTTCCCCCTTTTCCGGTATTTGTTCTGTATGCCGACAAGGGTCCTGTAATTCTCCAGGATGGTCCTTATATGGCCCCTGAACGTCCCCTTCAGGTACTCCTCTCTCATGGAATATGTCTTCATCTTTTCATGGATGAACTGGTTCACAACCTCAAGGTAGGCTGACCTGTGATGCTCCTCATAGGATTTGTGGCATCCCCAGGGGTCCGGAATGTCGGTCACCGGGACGCCTATGTATTTTTCGAAGGAGGGAGGTATGCCCTTCGGTATCTTCCTCAGCGGGTCGACGTTGTCGGCCGTCCATATGAATTCGGACTTCACTCCCATGTCCTTCAGGGCCTTGTACACCGCGTCGCACCTTATGGTGTCGCTCAGCCTTCCTATGTGGAGAACCCCTGACACAGAAGCGGCGCTTTTTACCACGAACCTGTCAAGCCCGGGAACCGGCTTGTCGACAAACCTGAACCTCTTCCTGTTCACGATCTTGTCCGCGAGCTGGTCGGCCCAGAAAAGGGATTTGCCACCCATGATAATTCTTTCTTTCCCTTGTTTTTAAAAATTCCCTGCATATGAATAAGAATTCCAAAGGTTTATAATATTTTTCATCGGTATCTTTTTATGGATTATGATAATCTACAATTATACGTTTTCCCGGAAACATCTGAAATGTGCCTGCTTTTCAGATCAAAGCCTCCATCTTGGCATAGAATCCGGTTTGTTAAAAAATACGAAGGTATTACTGTAATTGATCAAAGATCATTCGAAATTTCTGAGAGATCTTTCAAGAGAATCTTTACAAGAACAAAAAAGAGTATCGGAGAAGATTACATAGAGGTTTCTCATGAAGAATTCGATTCCTTGTAATTATTATAATGAATTATTTAAGAAAAAAACCACAAATAATATATGTAACTGCAGTAATCTATAATTAATGATTGATTGCGGGGTCGTATGATGGGTGTCAAATCGTCTGAAAACAAAAGGACGGAAATAGCATCTGCAATAATATTTCTCGGGATTCTGATTTCCGTGATCGGATTGTCACAGAATATAATCGCGGTGACGAGTTCCTTGGGGAATTTCAACGTGACCCCCGACTTCATGTATTTCAACTGGTCCGGCTCCAGTTTCCTTCTGACGTCCCTCGCGAACAACACCTCGTACGTTGTTGGGAACGCGAGCACGTCCATATTCTCCAACTATTCCCAGAATGACCTCTATTCCATAGGCGATTACGTCTACATGAATGATTCCGCATCCTGGGTTTCCTGTTTCAACACGACGGCCGTCGGCGGAGTCAATAGTATGAAGGTAATAGTCTGGAACGGCTCCGGGGACTACGTCAATTATACCGGCACTATGAACGAGTCGGACAACGTCACCTTCCATCTGCTTCCTTACCTTTTCTGCCCCCCGGGGAAATATTTCGGAAGCATACCGGTATTTAGTTCGGACAATTATACGGACAACCTCTCGGTCGGTTCCCTGATCCACATACCCATAAGTAAAAGCAATACTTATGACGAGGATTCCCAGAGGGCGTTCTTCAAGGGAACGCTTTCGACCTCCAACCCCCTTCACGTTTACTACCTCAACACGACCCTTTCAGATAACATAACGTCCATGTACCTCAACCTTACCTGGAGCGATTATTCGAAGGACATAGACCTTTTCCTTTTCAACGATACCAGCCTGCTCGCGAAATCCATTAACAGGAACTCATCCGAAGGTATATACTACCTGATGGACAGCCCTCCCGAATTCCTGAAGATCGTGGTTTACGGGAACGTATCCTCTAATTACGTGGGCAATATGTATTTTTCCTCCCTCAACTCCTCAAAAAGCAGCGTGGATTTCGGGACGGTTGACCCGAACCAGACCAAGCAGTCGGATTTCGTCCTGAACAACATCGACGACAGGATCCTTCACAACGTTTCCGGTTCAGTGGATTTCTATCATACCGAGAGCTGGACTGGCAGCACCCCGCAGACGCTCGAATTCCTGGTACCCTATTTCGCTGACAAGGTGAGGGTATCTGTCAACTGGACGAACGCGAGCACGAAATGGATGATCGTCCTGAGGGACGTCAACGGGGAAGAGATCGGCAACTCCTCAGAAAGGTATTTCAACGCGAACCAGACCGGTGTGGTGATGGAGGAATACGTCGAACATCCCGGGCCTTTCAACACAACGAATGACGGTTACTGGAACATAACCGTCATAAACCAGACCAACCTTACGGATGCCTACGATGTAAGGGCGTACGTGTGGATAGCGAACAGCTCCCAGTGGGTCCAGACCAATTTCACCGAAACTGACATCAACCTTTCCGGAGGGACCGGATCGTCCCTCAACGTTACCGTCAACCTGACCTCCGACGAGATCGAGCTGCTTAACGGGACCTATGAGGGGACCATGACCTTCCTCAACGGAACGGGATGGGAGTACAGGGTCCCTTTCGGGTTCGGGGTGATGGCGGGAAACCTCCTCTTCAACGACACCTACGAGACAACCGTTTATTACACCACGGACAACATAGGCTTCAACAGGATCGGGGCGGACGTTATACGGGCGCAGATCACCTATAACAACACGGGAGGCTACCCGGTCTATCATACGAACCTGACCTCCGGCCTGAAGCTAAACATTTCCCAGAAGTACATAGATTTTTCGATGGGTTCGCTTCCGAACCCCATACCGGCCGGGGGGAACGGCACCCTGGAAATCAACTTCACGGTCAACACGACGAAAACGGGAAACTGGGAAGGGATATACGGGGGATGGATATTCTTCAACACCTCCAGCGTAACCCTGAACGGGTCTTCCTATCCCTTCAGGAATTATAATATCTCGCTTCAGGTCAACCTCACCAGGGCGCTGAACCTGACGATAACGGGCATAACCCCCACCTTCATCGATCCCCCGAACCAGACGAACAACGTAACGACCTCATTCCAGGCCAGGCTCGCCAACGGGACGATAATCTCGAACGACCTTGTGATGAACTATTCGGATTTCTACAATCTCTACATGAAGGAAACTAATACCTCGTACCAGATAACAATATATAACCTCACTGCCGGGGGAGCCGGAGGCACGGGATGTTCCGGCGGGATCTGCCAGGTGAAGGGATCGGTCCCTGAGGACATGATAGGAGGCAAATACAACCTTTTCGGATCCGTCAACTGGAACACCAGCTATTACGGCGGGACGGGGGAGGCCGTCCTTAACGGTTCGGCCTATATGAACAACGTCTCCTATAACGAGTCGGGAATACTCCTTTCCGCCCTGAACACCACCACAATAGGGGACATGGCGGAAGGCGGTTCGATATACATGTATCACGTGTCCCTTGCCAACTACGGCCCCTCGCCCACGGAGGACTTCAGGGTATATTTTGACAAGGGTTCCTGCTACGTCGGCATTTCGACAGGGAGCGGCTGGTGGGACTGCAGCGGCGGAAGCATCGCCCAGACATCGGGCAACACGAGCTCGTACAACGTGACCCTTCCCGGATACTTCGACTCGACTTGCCGCCTGTGGTTCAAGATACAGACCCTTTCCGTTTCGGAGGACAAATCCTGCGTTGACGGGAAGATCATGATTATCGGGGACAGGGCCTTCGGCAACGGGGAGATAGACGGGATTTATATCAACGTAATCAATGACGCGTCCAGCAACGATACAAGTGCTGGTCCCACCACCGGGACCACGACTTGCTCCTCGAACTCCGACTGCCCGAGCAGCAAATACTGCTCCAACGGCCAGTGCATCCTTGTCTCCTGTCCAAACGGTTACGTTTCCAACCATGCCTGCGTACCTTACACCAAGAAGCTGGAGATCGTCAGTTACCCCTCCACCCTCCAGATGCTCCAGGGAGGCTGGAACACCACCGAGGTGCTGGTCAAGAATTCCGGGAACGTGGGGCTGACGGGTAAGCTGATCGTCACCTCCAACATATCGACCATAACATCCACCGTCACACCGGCCTCCCATTCGCTGAACGCGAGCGTGACGGGGTCGTTCATACTGAACTTCTCGGTTTCCAACGAGACAGAGGTCGGTTATTACACGATGACCATCAAGGCATACTACCCGGACAACACGAGCGTCTCCGATTCCAAGGACATAATCCTGGGCGTCCACCCCCTGGAGGCGGCCAAGATCGAGATCAACGACACCTTCCTCAACTACACCGGCCAGTTCCTGCCCCTGGAGAACGAGTTCAGGAAATTCATCGGGCTCGACACCGTCAACTTCACAAAAGCTAACAGGACGTACAACTCGATAATCAACATCCTAGAGGAAATCGAGACCTACCTTCAGGAAGGCAAATACCTGCAGGCTCATGCCCTCTTCGAGGACGCCGAGAACACCCTTGAAAGGTTCAAGGAGGAGCTCACCTATCTGACCATGGAGGTCCAGCACCAGACCCTGGCGAACATAGGGGACATCTGGACGTGGTCCGCGATCGGGATAATAATAATGGCGATAATAATATTCGTCGTCTACCTTCTGCTCCCGCCCAGGGAGGGATACCACCCCCTTCTTGGATTCAAGCCAAAGAATGAGAGCCCGGTAAAGAGATTCTTCGGCAGGCTGGGGGGCCATTTCAGGGCGCTTCACCGCCACGTGAAAAGGCAGATGAACCTGAAATCCTACATGAGGAAGGAGGCCCCTGTGAAGAAGGAATACATGATGGAAGGGTACAAGAAAAACCGGCCCTTCCAGCAGGAGACCCTGAAGGACAAGTTCTTCAAAAAGGTCAAGAACAAATGATTTTAATTATATTCTTCAAATATATACTATGTCAGTGAGAGTAGCGGTCCTTTTCGGTTTCATGACGGCCATACTGCTGGCGATAGGTTTCGCCCTCGGAGGATTCTCCGGTGTGATAGTGGCACTGGTATTCGCGGTGGCGATCAACTTCGGAAGCTACTGGTTCTCTTCTTCCATCGTGATCCGGATGTTCCGTGCGAAACCGGTCGAGGACAAGGAACTGGAAGAGATGGTCGCAAGGCTCGCAATAAACGCAAAGATACCCAAGCCGGGGCTTTACATCGTTCCAAAGGACATACCGAACGCTTTCGCCACCGGACGCACACAGAAAAAGGCTGTAATCTGCATAACCGAAGGTCTGCTCAAGCTGGACAGGGAGGAAATCGAGGGCGTTATCGCCCACGAGATGGGCCACATAAGGAACCATGACGTGCTGATAGGATCGGTCGCGGCCACCATCGGGGGAGCCATATCCTTTCTCGCGCAGCTCGGATATTTCTCCCTCTTTTTCGGGGACAGGAGGAACAACGAGGGGGCTCTCCTCGGCCTGATACTGGTGGTAATATTCGCGCCCCTGGCGGCCCTGCTGGTCAGGATGTCTATCTCCAGGGCCATGGAATACAGGGCGGACTACATGGCCGCCATGACCACCCGAAAGCCGAGGAAACTCGCCTCTGCCCTGACGAAGATAAACGACCTTGCCAGGCACAACCCGATGAGGGGCTCCACCGCCACATCCCACCTGTTCATAGTCAACCCCTTCAAGAGGGACTGGTTCTCAAACCTCTTCTCCACCCACCCGCCGATAGCCAGGAGGGTGAAGCGGCTGAACGACATGGAGCACGAGGGTATCCCCGAAAGGCCGAGGATGATAGAGTAGATCATAATTCAGGCACGAAAGGCTCGAATTCGAAATTAAGAACTTCGTTCCCTGCCAGATCAAACAGAACGCTTGCCGAGTATTCCGAACCGGTCTGGTATTCCGTCTCCACGACGTAATGATCCGAGAGCGAGTATTCCGACAAACTCACGGTTTTTTGCCTCGATCCGTATTTCTTTTCGGAAATCTCACCAAATTCGGATTCGGTCTTTATCTCCATCCTGAACATCTCATTCGGAGGGGGCAGCTTCGCCTGAACGCCGGAGCTTGTCCTGAAGCGGGCCAACTCCTTTCCCGTTTCCGGGTCTATCGAATACAGGTGGCAATCGAATGAACCTATGTAGATTTTCCTCCCGTGTGCGACAGCAGAACTCCCGAAGATCCATCCTCCCGTATGGAACCTCCAGATCTCCTTCCCCGTTGACCTGTCCAGGCAATAAAGGTTTTTGTCGCCGCAGCCGAAAATGACCATGTCCCTGTAAATCAGCGGGGCGACGGCCCCTATTAGTTCCCCCGTCTCGAACCTCCACATCTCCTTCCCCGTGCCGCCGTCGACGGCGAAAAACATCCCGTCCCTTGAACCCACGTATACCGCATTTTCATCTACCCCCGGGATGTTCGTGTTCCCGAATTTCCCCGTCTCGAACCTCCAGTTCTCCCTCCCCGTTTCCACGTTCACCGAATACAGGTAATTGTCGAATGAGGCGAAAATGACCGAATCACCCAAAACGGGGAAGCGCATCTGGTTCACGATCTCCTCCCCCGTCCTGAACCTCCAGAGCTCCTTTCCCCCGGAGGATACGCAGTAAAGACAGCCGTCATATGATCCGAAGAGGATCCTGCCATTGAAATACGCGGGGGCGGATGCGACCTCCCCGCCGGCACGGAATTCCCATATTTCGTTCCCGTCCGAATCCAGGCAATAAAGCAAACCGTTTCTTGAAGTGAAATAGACCTTTCCATCATGGTATTCAGCAGCCCCGTAGATTTCGCCAGACGCACGGAACCTCCAGAGCTCCTTTCCCCCGAGACTCATGCAATACAAGTTATTGTCGAATGAGCCGACAAATATCCTGTCTTCAGCGATGATCGGGGCTGTCATTATCGCCCCTGAGGTGGGGAACCTCCAGATCTCTTCACCCGTGTCCGTGTCATAGCAATAGACGTTGCGGTCGCAGCTCCCGAAAACGACGAGATTCCCATGGAACGCTGGACTCGAGTTTACGCTTCCCCCTTCCGTGACTTGCCACATCCGGTCGAACTGCTTCATCTTTCTGATCTCGATCTCCTGCAGTTCGATCTCGAAGTCGCCCGATTCAAAACCCGC
>CAZEXF010000034.1:0-10010 GCA_964516855.1 uncultured archaeon
TTCATAATCCCTTCGCGAGTCCATTGCTTCGACGGGATAACTAACATAATCGAACCAAACATAAAATTCGTATACCCAGAAAAACAAATGTTTGATAAA
This sequence comes from uncultured archaeon, assembly GCA_964516855.1. Taxonomy (GTDB): domain Archaea; phylum Aenigmatarchaeota; class Aenigmatarchaeia; order QMZP01; family QMZT01; genus CAZEXF01. The sequence continues at coordinate 100 of CAZEXF010000034.1, forward strand.
GTCAAAAATTATTTTGAACAGCACGAGATAAGCCATTCTGAAGGAACAACTATCTGCACGCCAAGCGCCGACATGAGGGTTTTCAGGCATTTCGAACCCGTTATCAAGAAGCTCAAGCCAATTTCAATAGAGCTGGAACTCTCACCGTTCTTCTTTGCGGCACAGGAGAAAGGGGCATCAGTTGCTGCAATTCTCATAGTATCTGACAACAACAAGAAGTCGATATCAACAAAGAAAGGGGAAGAAACACGGAGCAAGACGCAGGCTGATGCGATAAGATACGCTGCTGAAATTCTGACACACTCTTAGATCTATTACTTCCCCATCAAGGAAAACAGGTCCGTGAGATTCAGCTCGAAACAGGATACCGGCTGCTCTATGTTCCAGTTGTCGAGAACCTTGGGGCTGACTTCCCCCATATAGGCGACACCCTTCCCGCTAACGTATACCCTTCCCGCTCTTCCCGGGATAAAGGACGGGTGATCCGTCTCCCCGATTTCGTATTCGATCTCAAGTGAATTCATCACGAAATCGAGGACCTGCTTCACGGAGGTGAATCCGGCAGATTTGCCCGCGACCGCCCAGGCAACCCTTGTGGGATTCCTGCTTCTGGTTTCCGCCTCCCTGTCAACAAGAACAACCTCCCCGATTTCGAATATCTTCTGGGGATATTCCCTGTTCTTGTTTCTGCTCAGAAATTCCATTAAAGAGGGTATGAGCCATGTCCTGAATATGCTCCAGTTATCGGATACAGGGTTTTCCACTTCAATGCAATCCATTTTTTTCATATCCATCCTTTCGATCATATGATTTTTGTTGGTGAGATAATAGCTCAGTATCTCCTGCCCTCCCGCACCGATCATGAGATCCCGGACAGCATCGGAAAATCTGTTCATTTCAGAGACGGAGCCCCGTGTGGGCAGATCCGGAACAACCGGCTCGATATTGTTATACCCGTAACGGATGATAATGTCCTCAATCACGTCAGAGGAATGCATGATATCCTGTCTGTAAGAGGGATACCGGAGTATGAATTTCTCTCCCTTCATCTTGACGTCGTAACCTGCCCGTTCAAGCAGTTCTTTCACTTTGCTCCCGCCGAGGTCGATCCCGGACATCTTCCTGACCATCCCGAGATCGACGGTTATCCTGCCCGGTTCCATCGACGGTGTCGTGATCTTTTCACCCGGGTATTCCACCTCCACCGATTCGATCTTACCTCCCCTGTCGGCCAGGGCGGCGACCATCGTGTCCAGGGCGACGGAAAGGAATCTCATCTCAAAGCCGGAGCATTCTATGAATACGTCCTTCGTGAACCTGGAAACCTTTCCGGTGTATTCCGAATTGATTATGGGAGGCATCGAGAGCACGTTCCTTTCAGAATCGATGAATACGGGATACCTTTTGAACCCCTTTAGCAGATCCCCGTATTCCCTGCCCTTGGGATGGTTCAGCAGGATCTGTCTCAGGTTCATCTCCCTGTCGAAATCGAGAGGCACAAAGCTTATCTTATCCGGTTCGCAGGCCCTGAAATAGACAGGCGGTTTTATCCTGTTATAATCATAAATCCCCAGCGCCACGTCCCTCCTTTTCCTTCCGAACGTCTCGCATATCTTTTCCTGCAGCTGTATGATCTGGAAGAGGACTTCTTCCGTTACCTTCAATCCTTTCACAACGGCGCATACCGTCCTTGGCCTGATCCCTTTGAGATCCCTGTCGACCTTGACCTTAAGTCCCGACCTCCCGATTTTGTATCTGGCCATACCCCCTTCTTTCGACAACGACCCCTTTATTTCCCTGGCAATGCCTTCGGCGGACCAGAGATCCGGCCTGTTCGTGTCTGCGATCTCGACCTTTACCCTGTCACCCTCCACATTTTCTATCTCCCCCTTCGCATACTCGAGTCTTCTCTCCAGCTCATCTATGTCAAGGTCTTTTCCCAGGAGACCTGAAATGTCCCTGAGCGAGATCTCTATGGTCGGCATCAGTATACACCCCCCGAACATCTAAGGAAATTTATATCTCTCGAGAAAAGTTCACGGATATCATCTATGCCCATTTTCAGCATGGCAAGCCTGTCGATCCCGAACCCCCATGCGATGACCGGCTGTTTCACTCCCAGAGGCTCTGAAAGCTCGGGCCTGAATATACCCGCGCCCGCAAGCTCTATCCATCCCATGACGGGATGTTTCGCCGAGATCTGCACGGAAGGTTCGGTGAACGGGAAATAATCAGGAAAGAACCTGACCTTCTCGATGCCCGTCATCTCATTCACGAACTGCTTGAGCAGTCCGAGAAGATGCCTGAAGGAAAGGGACTCGTCGACGACGAACCCACCTAGCTGGTTGAATTCGACTGCATGCTTGCTGTCTATGACATCCGGCCTGAAGCAGCGCACCAGTGAAAAATATTTTCCGGGAACCTCGACGCCTCCCGCAAGGTATCTGGGGGATATCGCCGTGTCGTGAGCCCTGGCAACGAGCTGACTCGCCTTCTTCTCGCTCCACTTGTATCCCCAGCCTCTCGATCCGGTCTTCCATCCGTTCTCGTGGGCCGCCTTCACGGCTTCTACGACGCCCTTCCCCGGAAGTCTTCCGTATTTCATGTTCTTGAGTTTATAACTCGAGCTCCAGCCTCTTGCGGGATGATTCTGCGGCTGGAACAGCGCGTCAAAATTATAGAATTCAAGCTCTATGACCGGCCCCTGCATTTCCCTGAACCCCATCTCAGCCAGCCTTTCCCTGGAAAGCTGGATAAACTGATTGTAGGGATGCTTTTTACCCCCGTGGATCTTCGGGACATTGATTCCGATGTCATACCTCCTGAAGACCTTCCCTTTCCATGACTTCTCCTTCAGCATAGCGGGTGTCAGTTTCTCCATGAGGTCCCTTTTCCCCCGCTTCTTGAACTTATCCAGCACAGACTTCCCGAAATTCGTCAGCCTGCCGGTCTTGATCTTGACCAAATCCTTTCTGACGACCTTCTTTCTTTTTATGAGCCTTGAGAAAACGGTTTTATCCTGTTCGTTCAGACTTGAATATTCAACCGGCAACTTGGAAATGAAATCCTCCTCGGGAAATCCCTTCTCGAGTAGATTTTCCCTCTCTTTGGTAGGCTCGATCTTGTCGCCGACGACGGATATGGCATATCTGGATTTGAGAAGCCCTATGCACTTGACCATTTCATTGTCATTGAGTCCGGTTTTCTCTTTCAGACTCCCGTAAGTGGCCCCCTTCCCGATGGATTCAAGGAACCTCCTCTCCGGAAGGCCCCTTTTCAGATAATTTTTCCCGTTTTCATCGAGATCTATTATCTCCTTGGAATCGGAAATTATGTCGACTATCTTCTTGTTCTCAAGCCACTGGAGTGCCCTCATCACCTCAACTTCCTTAAGACCGGTCCTTTCCGAGAGTTCCTTCAGCTTCGATTCATTCCTGATGTGTTCAAGAACCTTTCTTTCCAGCGGATGGAACGAATCAATCAATTTGTCCATATCCATAAATCTATATAATTTACCGGAAATTAAAAAGGTTGCGTGAACATCAGGTGAAGAAAAACGATATAAATCATCCGTCTTATGATAATCTATGGATACCAGCAGATACAATGAAATCTTTTATTCGGACATCTTCGGAAAGGAAGCCGAAGAGTATTACAGGATCCAGAAAAAGAAGATTTCCATCATACTTGAGCTGTTCGGGAAACACCCGGAAGGCAGAATTCTTGACATCGGCTGCGGCGACGGAAGGATCACAAAACTGATCGGAAAGGCGACGGGAGCCGAGATGCACGGGATCGACATCAGCAGAAGGGCGGTCTCGAATTCCCGGAAGATGGGGATCAAGTGCATGGTTGTCAACATCGACAAGGAAAGGCTGCCCTACCCAAAAAACCATTTCGATGCCGTTTTCTGCGGGGACATAATCGAGCACATTTACGACACGGAAGGCCTGATTGAGATGGTCCATGACATTCTCAGGCCGGGCGGCTACGTTATCGTGAGCGTCCCGAACATAGCTTCCTGGTATAACCGTGTATTCCTCTTGCTCGGCATGATGCCGGTGTGGATCGAGTCATCCTCGAAAACCTTCACGGGCAACCCTTTCGTGAAAAGGGGTGTCGGCCACATACATGCCTTCACGAAAAGCTCATTGATGGATATTCTGAGGCTCAAGGGATTCAGGATAGAAGAAGTCATTGGAAGCCCGGTCCTCGCTGACGGAACCAGGACGGAGCTCAAGGAAAGGATATGGAACAGCGTGGACTCCTTTTTTGCAAAAAAGGTAACCGCGGCATCAACGATCGTGGTAAAGGCTAAGAAATAAATAATGACTCGGGATTAATATTAAGTAAGGTATCCATGAACAAGAAAATATTTTTCAACAGCATAACGATCAGCCTGCCCAAGAACGTGATCCAGTTCCTTTTAGGCATAATCCTTTACTGGCTCATCATGGGGGTTCCCGATACCTATGTCACCCTCACCGCCCTTGCCGGATTCCTGATGACCTATTCGGCGGTTTACCTGTATAACGATGTGATTGATTACAGGGAAGACATGCTGGATAAAGAGAAAAGGAAATGGAAGCTGGTCGCAGGGGGAGGTCTCGGGATCGGTCAGGCGAAACTCCTCACGATATTGTGTGTTGTAACGGGTTTGTCGGTTTCCTTCCTTGTCAGCAGATGGTTTTTCACGATCATGATAGGCATGCTCTTCTTCAACCTGTTGCACTCTTCCCCCTACACGAAATTCAAAAAGAAACTTTACAAGACCACCCTGAACATGACGGTAATCGAATACCTGAAATATTCCTCCGGATGGTTCGCGCTTACCTCTAACATATCGATGTTCCCTTTCTGGCTCATACTCGCCTTTTCAATAGTCTACACCACGAGTTATATCATCTACAAATTCAAGTTCCGCGGTAAGATAATCAAGACTAACAAGAAGCTCTTCTGGGGACTCGGCATCGCGGGAGGGATTTCCTATCTGATCTCATTCATACATTACGGGTTCCCCGTAAGCATGACCTTCCTGATCGTTTTCCCCCTCATAGTACTCCTGGTTTTCAAATTCATGAGGGTCAAGGTCCACAAGATAAGTAACATGATCGTCATCGAATATCTCATACTTCCCATTATAATAATATCTTTCGTTGTGCTGACAATCCCGATGGTCGGGATGGCCAATGAGAACATGGTCAGGGAGATCGACGTTTACACGGAATCTTTCACCGAAAACATACCCGAGGACGTCATCACGCCCATCAGGAACATATCGGATGAGATTGAAAAATACGAAACCCTTGAGGACATAGAGAAGGAAATCGACGACAGCCTCTCCAACATCACCGACCAGCTGCTTACCTGAGCTTTTCAATGAAGGTCTTCCAGTGAGGCTTCAGGCCGGTCTTTTCCCCGAATATCTCCGTTCTGCCTTTCCTGATGCTTTCCAGAATCTCTTCCCTTTTCCTGCCCGAATCGAGAAGCGTGTAGGCACTCCCGAATTCCTCTATGAAGTGGGAATCGGACCCGGCGACTACCGGCTTTCCGGATTTTCTGGCAAAACTAACATTCTTTCTGTTGAAAGAATCGAAAAGAGATCTTGAGTTGAAACCCTCGATCGCATCCACATAATCGATGATCTTTTCAACGGAATTGCCTATACCCTTCCTGAATCTGTCGAAAAGATGCGGTATGATTATGAACCCTCCCTGATCCCTGACCAGTCTGCAGGTCTCCGCCAGCCCCATTTTTTTAGGTATTTCGTTCTCTATGCAGAGGGCTATTATCTCCCCCTCCCTCGTATCGATCTCTACCCCTTTAAGGACAATGAGCCCGGGATAAACCCTTTTCGATGCCTCGACAAGCTCCCCGTATCCCTCGAGAGTGTTGTGATTGGTGAGGGCTATAATGTCGAAACCGAGACCCTTCGCTTTTTCTGCAAGCTCTTCCGGGTCGATGTTCGCATCATCGGAAACCCTACTGTGAACATGGAAATCCGCCTTTAACATAGATTATTCTTAATATCAAAAAACTAATAAATCTATATAAACAAAGGATAAATCGTGATCATATGGATAAATACAAGGAGATTACCGAACTCGCTGACAGAAGGGCGATATTCTTTCCCGCTGCAGAGATACACTCTTCTCTTTCCGGGTTCTGGGATTTCGGGCCTTTCGGGGCATCGCTCCGGAGAAAAATCATAGAGCTCTGGAGAAAGGAGATAGTCCGGAAGATCGATTCCATCGAGATCGAAGGGTGCACGATACTCCCCAGGCAGAACTTCGAGGCATCCGGGCATCTCAAATCATTTGCCGATCCGGTAATTGTGTGCAAGAAATGCCTGAAAAGCTACAGGGCAGACAAGCTGCTTGAGGAGAAGCTCGGAAAAGAGATACCGGAAGCGATGAAGCCCGAAGAGTTCGACAAAATGATAAACGAGAACAATGTGAAATGCCCTTCCTGCGGAGGGGGGTTCAGAAAGACCGAGAAGTTCAACATGATGATGGGACTCTCGATAGGTCCGGTCTCGAAGGAAAGCAACGCCTACCTCAGGCCCGAAACCTGCCAATCCATATTTTCAAGTTTCATGAAGATTTACAAGAGTTCGAGGGGGTCCCTCCCCTTCGCGATATCTCAGGCGGGAAGGTCATTCCGCAACGAGATTTCCCCGAGGCAGTCTCTCCTCCGTCTTAGGGAGTTCAGCCAGCTCGAGACAGAGGTCTTCTTCAACCCCGGAAAAATCAACGAGGTGGAGGGATGGGAAAAAATCAAGAACTGCAAGCTCATGCTGAAGCTTATCCGGGAAAAGAATACGAAACCCGTCTCCTGCGAGGAAGCGGTTAAGAAGAAGATATTTTCCGGAAAGCTCGTCGCCTACCATCTTGCGGTCGTCCAGAGGTTCTTCGAGAAGTGCGGATTTTCCCTGAAAGACATCAGATTCAGGGAACTGGAAGACAACGCAAAGGCATTCTATTCAAAGGAAACATGGGATCTGGAGGTAAGGAGTTCGATCGGGTGGCTCGAGCTAGCGGCCAACAACTACAGGACGGATTTCGACCTCTCCTCCCATTCCAAGGTGTCCGGAAAGGACCTTTCGGTGGTCGAGAACGAAAGGAAATTCATCCCCCACGTTTGGGAGATATCGATGGGGCTTGACAGGATATTCTACTGCATTCTCGAAAACTCAATGGCAACGAGGGACGGGAAGCCGGTTTTTAGATTTCCCTATTACCTGAATCCTCTTGACGTCGTGATCCTTCCGCTGGTCAGAAAGGACGGACTCGACAGGAAGGCGAGGGAAATCAACGACATCCTCAAGGAAAGATTTGAAACATGGTATGACGAAAAGAGTTCCATAGGTAAGCGTTACGTGATCTATGACCAGCTCGGCGTTCCCCTGGCAGTCACCATCGACTATGACACGATGAAGGACGGTGCTGTGACCCTCAGGGACAGGGACACCCAGATGCAGGTCAGGATCAAAATAGAAAAACTCAATGAAGCAATCGACATGTTTTACAGGGGGATCCCGATCAAAAATCTGGGCAAATGATATCAGCGTACTCTTTTCTTCCCGAGGTTTTTTCTGACCTCTTTCTCGATCTTTTCAAGGAATCTCTTCATGGCCTTGGTCACGTCCCATTCATAATCGCTGGCATAAAATTTACCCTTTCCGGTGACCAGCCTTCCCTGGACGGAATATTTGGCCCTCCTGCCCGATTTCTTGTGCTTCTCGACGTTTACCGACAGATAGTTCACCGGAATCACCCTGAGAAGCTTTTCAAGGGAATTGTTTATCAGATCGTCAATCACGGATTTGATGAACTTGTCCTCCTCATGGAGGCCGCTCACCCTCACATATACCGTCTCCACCGATCTCCCCACGAGCTTTATTATGTCCTTTACGGTGAACATCCCCAGAAACTCCCCTTTCTTCTCTACCACCACCACCGGGATCCCGGTTTTTATCACGTTTTTCACGATGTCCTTTACGGCCTTCTCCGGTGCGACCCTCAGATAATCGTTCCTTATGAAGGATTCGATCCTTACGTTACCCTCGACGATTTTTTCCCCGTCCCTTTCCCCTCTCATCGCCCTGTGCTTTTCCAGCACCGCGTTCAGAAGATAGAGATTATCGACTATGCCGATCAGGGCGCTTTTTTCATCCACGACGGGAATCCTCGACACGGAAAGGTCTTTCATCAGAGAGATCACCGTGTTGAGGTTGTCGTCCGGGCTGACGCAATAGGGAAAATACATCAGATCCCTGGCCCTTTTCCCGGAATATACGTCTTCCTTTATGGCTTTGAGGACGTCAACCTTTTTGACAACGTATATCCCGTCCTTTCCCTTTACCGGTACCGCCTTGAGCCCGCTCCCGAGGATATGGTTGATCACGTCGGAAACAGGGGAATCGATCGAAAAGGGTTTGACCCTCTTCTGATAATATGATATCCTCACGTTTTTGGGGTCGCTGACCCTCCTCCTCGATATGTCATCCGCAGTCACTATCCCGAGTAATTTGTCCCTGTAGACGACGGCCTCGTGCCTGCCCTCCTTGGTCATCAGCGATGCGACGTGCGACAGCGTATCGTCTGGATCAACGATTAATGCCTTTTCCAGAATGCTTTTCAGTTCCATGATATCATAAACCGGACTTTTTTATCCTTTTGATCTCCTTTGTTATGTATCCAGCCACGACATTTCTTATCTTCTTGGACTTGATGTCCTTTATTTCCTTGAGCGCCTGCTTATTTTTTTCAAAATCCCCGCTGAACTTCTTCGCGTGCTCCTTGATTATGTCGTCACCCAGCGTTTTTACCTGAATCGATTTCACTCTTCCCATGCCATTCCCTTCTTATTTATTAATCATTTATTCTGGGGTTAATATATTTAAAGGTTCATTCTTTCTCGCCCTTCAGAAAATGTTTATCTGGAAACTCCCGAACAGAGAAAACACCGTATATCCTATAACTATCAGGACGATGGAATGCTTCAGCCCCGCGATGGTAGACCCCTCCGCCATTTTCCCGGTAGCCAGGCCGGCAAAGAACCCCTGGACTATTATGAAATTGATGAAGGTCTGGGAGAAAAGCTCGGGCGGGATCGACTCGGTTTCCGCGCTAAGGGCGGAAGACCGTGTTTCAGCAAGGGGAGGTATCAGGAAGGTCTGGAGTATAACAAGAATGAAAATGAAAACAAAGAATATGAGATAGGATGTCACTATCTGGCTCTGCACGGAAAGTGAACGCTCTTTCTTTATATTGCTGATCTCGATGAGGGATTTCCCGATCGCCTTGAGGGTGTCTGAAATCTTCCCCCCGACCTTGTAAGTTTCTATTATGGTCGTAACGCTCCTTTTGATGGGAGTCGATTTTATCTTTTTGGCGAAACCGAGAAGCGCTTCCTCAAAGGGGATTCCCCAGTCCACCTTGTTCGATATGTCCCTTACGTGCCTGTTCAGGGACCTGTAGTCTCTCTTGGAGGAATGTTTGAGGGCAATGGGCAGGGTCATCCCGGAATCAATGGATTCGGTCAGGTCGGTGATGAAAAGGATGAACTGTTCCTCCATCTCCTTGCTGACCTTGAACCTAGTGTAGAATATGAGAAATGGAGGCACTATCGCAATCATAGCACCTGCTATGTTCAGCAGGGGGGAAAAAAGAGGGAGGGATTGGGACACCACAAAGAAATTGAAAAGAAGTATGGAGGCACCTATCACTACGAAAATCACTTCGAAAATTATTCTCTGATATTCTCTGGCCATTCAAACACCGGGATATGTTATATGAAGGAAGGACAGGTATGAGATATTGAGCACCGGAAGTATGATGAAAGTCATTATCATTATCAGTTCCGGAATCTCAAGACCCATGACCGTGCCTCCGATTATGAGCATCGTG
>CAZEXF010000035.1:0-9944 GCA_964516855.1 uncultured archaeon
CCTGTGGTAATCCTCATGTATCAAGCACAGATAAAATCGCAAAAAAAATTAATATTGTCGGTTACAAAAAAATCGGTGACGGTGAAGTGGATATTACAATTTCTATTCCAAAGGAAAAGGGTGATTCTGAAGATGTTTCCGAAGCGGTCAAGAAGGAGGAGGCTCTTAAATCGGAATGGTACGTCCTGGACACTGACGGGAAGCTGAACAAGGTGAAGATAGAAAAGGGCAAGGTGAAGGGATTCGATTTTTCCAAGCACAAAAAACTGGAAAAGTTCGCCCTTTACGAGATGGCCAAGAGCAGGGTGGCCAAGGAGGAGCCTCCCCACGTGAAGCTCATGAGAAGGCTGGAACTCGTGGACTATGAAGGGGGAAGCGATCCTGGGCATTTCCGTTACATGCCGGCGGGAAAGCTCGTCAAGTCTCTTCTGGAGGAATTCGTCACGAAGAAGGTGGTCGAATACGGGGCCATGGAGGTGGAAACACCTCTCATGTATGATTACGAGCACCCCTCCCTGAAGAAATACCTCGACAGGTTCCCTGCCAGGCAGTACACCATCGAGACACCTAACAAGAAGGTCTTCCTGAGGTTTTCCGCATGTTTCGGACAGTTCCTGATGAGCCATGACGCCAACATTTCCTACAGGAACCTCCCTTTCCGGATATACGAAATGACTAGGTATTCCTTCCGGGTCGAGCAGAGGGGGGAGCTGGCAGGCCTTCGAAGGCTCCGGGCCTTCACCATGCCCGACTGCCATGCTTTCTGCAGGGACGTCGAGGAGGCGAAGAAGGAGCTCATGGTCAGGCTCGAGATGTCAAAGAACCTGCTTTCTGAGGCGGGCGTTCCCATAAAGGATGATCTTGAAGTCGGGGTGAGAGTGGTCAGGGATTTTTATGAAAGGAACAGGGATTTCCTCAAGAGATTCGTCAAAAAGATCGGAAAGCCTGTCCTTCTGGAGATGTGGGACAAGCAGTTCTTCTACTTCGTCTTCAAGTACGAGACCAATTTCGTGGACGCCCTGGACAAGGCAGCTGCCCTTTCCACGGACCAGATAGACGTTGAGAACGCCGAGAGGTATGGGATCCAGTACATGGACAGGGACAACAAGAAGAAATACCCGATAATACTTCACCTTTCACCATCCGGGGCGATAGAGAGGGTTATATATGCGCTCCTTGAGAAGGCATACCTGAATCAGAAGGAGGGAAAGAATCCCATGCTCCCGTTATGGCTTTCCCCCACCCAGGTCAGGCTTTGCCCTCTGAACGAAAATTTCAACGGATACTGCGATGAACTGGCGGAAAGGCTGGGGAAAGAGAATATAAGGACGGACGTCGACGACAGGGTGGAGAGCGTGGGAAAGAAGGTAAGGGACTCCGAGGTCCAATGGGTTCCCTATACGATAGTCATCGGTGAAAGGGAGAAAGGTTCGGGGAAGTTCCCGGTCCGTTTCAGGGAGGACGGGAAGGTCAGAAAGATGTCCTTTGACCAGATCGTGAAGGAGATCAGGAAAAGGACAGAAGGGATGCCATGGAAGCCTCTCTCCCTGGACAGGCACCTGACAAAACGCCCCATATTTATCGGGTAACTATTTATTCCCCTCGAATAAACTAATAATATGGCAAAAACACTGCTGGACGGGAATGCCTCCGCCGCATGGGGTGCGAGACTTTCGAGGGTTCAGGTTGTTCCGAATTTTCCCGTAACACCTCAATAACGCCCACGATTCCGTGAGTGTTGAGGAAACTGAGATCATCGAGACCATCGCCAAGTGGAAGGCGGACGGGGAATTCGACGGGGAATTCGTCCCGGTCGAGTCCGAGCATTCGGTCCTTTCGGCAGCCGTGGGCTCCCAGGCGACAGGAGCAAGGACGTTCACCGGGACATCCAGCCAAGGTCTGCTATTAATGCATGAAATAATCTACGTGGCTTCAGGAATGAGGCTTCCTATTGTTCTGATCAACGTTTCGAGAGGGCTTTCCGCTCCGATAACACTATGGCCCGACCATAACGACATACTCGACCAGAGGGACTCGGGATGGCTGATTATATTCTGCGAGAGCAACCAGGAGGTCCTTGATTCCGTAATCATGATGTACAAGGTATGCGAAGACCACAGGGTCCTGCTTCCGGCCTTCGTGAACATGGAGGGATTCTTCCTTTCATACACCAGAGAACCCGTCAAAATACCTTCACAGAAGAAGGTTGACAAATTCCTCCCCCCTTACAGGCCAAAGATATTCCTTGACCCGAAAAAGCCGATGGCGGAGGGGATAGGGGTGATGGCCGAGTATCCCTATTTCAGGCAGCAGGTCCACCTGGCCCAGAAGAACGCCCTCAAGGTTATAGAAGAGGTCCAGAAGGAATGGTCAAAGATGTTCGGTAGGAAATACGACCTCGTGGAAAGCTTCATGATGGAGGGGGCGGAGGCGGCCCTTGTAACGATGGGGTCCAACTCAACTATAGCCAAGGCCGCGGTCAGGAAGATGAGGAAGAAGGGGAAGAAGATCGGACTCGTAAGGATCCGGGTATACAGACCCTTCCCCAAGGACATAATAAAGGGAATGCTTTCGAAAGTGAAGGCCGTCGGGGTCTGCGACCAGAACATATCCCCCGGAACCGGGGGGATAGTCTACCCTGAGATCCGCTCGACCCTATACGGAAGCGGGATAACTGTTTCCGATTTCATATTCTCCCTTGGAGGAAAGCCCGTCTCTGACAGGGAATTCATGGAATTCGGGGACTATGTCCTGAAATCGGCCAGTAATAAAAAGGAAAAGGTCTTTTTCCAGGACTGAGACAACCTTTAAATAAACGTGCCTCCTACATTTACAATAAGTGATCTTTATGAGGATAATATTCCTGGGACCGCCCGGATCGGGAAAGGGGACGTATTCCTCCAGGCTCAGCCCCATACTCAAGATTCCCCACATCTCCACCGGAGACATATTCCGGGAGGAGGTAAAGAGCGGATCCGAACTCGGGAAGGAGCTGCACGAGATAATGAAAAAGGGGCAGCTCGTCCCCGACGAGCTTACGGTGAAGATCCTGAAAGAGCGGATTTCGGAAGAAGACTGCAAAGACGGTTTCATACTTGACGGCTTTCCCCGGACGATCCACCAGGCAGAGATGCTGGACAGGATCACCGAGATAGATTACGTTCTCAACCTCGTCATCGAGAGGGAAATCCTCGTTGAGAAGATGGAGGCGAGGAGGGTCTGCAGGAAGTGCGGAAAGATATACAACCTGGCCAACATACGGAAAGGCGAGCTGCACATGCCCCCGATGCTCCCCGAAAAGGAAGGGGTGTGCGACAGGTGCGGTGGAGAGCTCCACCAGAGGCACGACGACACCAGGGAAGTGATCGAGGACCGGCTGAAGGAATACGAGAAGAAGACATATCCCCTCATCGAATACTACAGCAAGAAGGGGAAGCTGAAGGACGTCCACATCGTGGGAGGCCCGGATGTGATGATCAACCTGATTCTGAAAGAAATCGGGAAAAATTGATCCGGTTCCCGGATTATAATTTTTAACCTTGCTATAACAATTAATTAATGTCAATAGCCAAGAGTGATTGTTTTGGTCAACTGTCCGTTCTGTGAAAGTCAGGGTACTGTGACTCCGATGTCAGAACTGACAACGTGGCCCACTGTCTATAAATGCCCTCGCCACGGACTCATCATCCTGACTGACGAAAAGAATTTCGAGAAGGCCAGGAGGCTTTTTTTCGAGGGCGGGGGCAGGGGAAGGAAGAGGCAGCAGGCCGGACAGATCCTTAGCGAAACCGGACACGTGGGACCGAAAGGGAAATGTTTCAGCAGGGACCAGATACAGAGGATTTTCTCCGAATGGGAATACGAAATACGAATGAAGAAGGGCTATGACCACATGGCTGCAAAGCCCCGGGGAGATATCGTCAAGGTCGAGAAGGGATGGAGATCAATGTCTCTCGTTAAAAATCTTTTTCTTGAAGGCAGGAGAGGCGAAGCTGCAAGGATGCTGAGAAAGATGGGATATTCCTCCCAAGAGATAGAAGGATTTTTCAATGAATGGTACAAGGAGCTGGGTAAAGCCGGACCCTATAAAGGACAGCCCAGAATGAAGGAAATCAGGGGAAGAAAGGAACCCGAACGATTGACTGAAGGAAAACGGATGCTGCCGACTGAGGGAGAAAGAAGTAACATCATCAGAAGGGCGATAACTGCCCTTTTTCCCTGGAGAAGGCAGGAACCCGAGCCTGAAAGGGAAGCGGAATGGGAAGAGGTTCCGGAGGAGGAGCCGGCAGACCTCTCGTGCCCCAACTGCTTTCACATCCACGGGCAGAAATGGAGACTGAATCACGTTGCACCGGGGGATGTCCCCCCCGAGGTCCTGAGGAGGCTGGAATACTATTTAGGGAAGAACTACCGTATCGGAAACATCCATATCGACCCGAACCAGATATATTACTGCGACAGCTGCAGGAATTATTTCTTCAGATTCCAGCACAGGCTGATACCGATCGTCAATGATCACTGTGAGCTATGCGGGCAGATGAGGGGCTACGAGGTGGTCGAGACCGGCGGCGCGCACACGAACAAGATTTATAATCTCCAGTGCCCCACCCACGGGAAGGGTCTCTGGGGATGCGAGCTGGCGGAGCAGGACTTCAAGGAATACATGGAATTCAGAAAAAGGGTCCTGATCCAGAGGGTTAACAGGAATCAGGCCAACAGGATAGAAAGACTGAAGAATGACAGAGGTGTCGGAGGAATCGGAGGGAATGGGCAATGGAAGGATGCGAAAGGAAAAATGCTCGGGGAAATCGGGGAAGCCCTCGGGACCGGAAGGAAAAGGCAGAGTTTCGGTGACCAGGCCATAAGGCACGAAAGGAGATTCGAGACCGAAAGGAGATTCATCGACGAATTCGGCGTGCTTCCTGAACAGATCGACAGGCTTCCGAGAGACCAACAGAACGATGCCAGGCAGAGGCTTGCGCAAATCAGGCAGGAGGTCGGCCAGGGGACCGAGAGGGAAGCGGCCAGACTGTCAAAGAAGCATTTCGAAGAATCGAGATGGAAGATATCAAAAACGCTGGGAGACATCGGTGAAAAAACGGGTCCAAATTTAAAGAACGCGGTCTTCTCGCTCCTGCTCGTCTCGATCGGGATATTCATAGCCGCCGTGATCGGGAGCACGTGGCTGATCATAGCGGCATGCTTCGCAGGTCTTTATGTTGTCACACCTAACCCGGAAAACACGAAATACAGGGGAACCCCTCCCGTGGCCGGACTCGGGATGTTCGGCCTGATGTTCAACAGGGAGAACGGGGTGAATTCGGGAATAGCCACGATCAAGGGGATCAGCAAGATAATGGTGCTGCTCGGGGTTGGGATGACCCTCCTGGAGTCGGAGATACCCCTGTCGGCGCTCGCGCTTTTCATATTCTGCCTTTACATCGCGGCCGGTGGGATGAAGATCACATATGACCCCAGGAGGCCCGACGAGATAATGGAGTCCGCCATGAGGCTCTTCTTCGTCATTTTCGCCTCGATCACAATTTTCGGCCTTCCCTTCATCGCCACCCAAGGAAGCATATTCAAGGCTCCGGCCGTGGGGATTCTGTATCTTGCCTTCTTCGCGATAATCCCCAAGCCGAGCGACAACGAGAACCTGGCCAGGGTCCTCGGCAGGGGGCTTGCCGGGGTTTCAGCGAACTACGAGTTCTTCGACAAGATAATCTTCCTCGTCATAATGTTCCTCTCGATGGGCGCCTCCTTCCTGAACTGGGGAGTGGGTTACGAGGGAGGGCTGGGGATCGGATTCTTCTCCGGCGGGCCGTTCGGGATCGTGTTTTCCGCCCTCTGGGTGATCGGCCTGATCGTGGGACTGGCGACCCCCAGCGACGCGAGGCCCGCGGTCGGGATACTGATAGTCTTCGTGGCCTTCCTGACCTTCGGATCAACCGTAGGGGAGCAGGCGATGGGTTCGGCCTTCTTCGGCCAGTGGTGGCCGACCATACACAACACCGCCAACGAGATACTGGAACCGATGGGCGAGCTGTTTGACCAGATAGGCCAGACCTTCGGGCAGTCCTTCCTTCTGCTGACCAATCCGGTACAGTACGCAACCCAGATAACCCAGGGGCAGTATACGGAAAATCCTCTAGGTCCCACGGGGGCCTACGGGCTCGAGCTCGAGAACTTCAACGTCGACAATATCTATCTCGAGGAGGACTTCAGCATAAGGTTCGAGCTGGCGAACAAGGGCCCCTATACAGCAAGGGACCTACGGCTTTCGATAGCCTCCACCGAGCCGAACAATTACATGAGGGACCCGACATATGGCGGTTCTCCAGAAGGTTCGCTGACGGCCACGAGGAACGACCTTCGGTACGACTACAAGAAATGGACGGTCTACGAATACGTCCCGGTCCCGGCGGCAGGTTCCGGGCACCCGGTGGAGGAAGGGAACGAGATCATACCCCAGGACATAAAGCCGTTCTTCTACACGGCGAAATTCGGGTGCAGCGAAGTGGGAAATACGGAATGGGGTCCTGACTGGATACAGGAGCAGAGGGAGAACAAGATGGCCCAGGAGGATCTGAGGGAGTATTACATATCCTACATGGTAAACTACACCTACGAATACGGGGTGGATTCGAACCTCCAGGTGGAGTTCATATCCGACGGGGAGTGGAACAACAGGGCAAGGAACGACAAGCTGGTAAGGGGCCAGGTGGCCTCCCTGGTGAGCACCGCCCCCGTGAAGCTTTCCATAGGGGCCATGGACCAGCCCATAAGGGAGGGGATGCCCTTCTTCATCGGTTTCAACATAACGTCGATGGAGGGAAAAAAGACTGATATAGGAGAGGCGGATGTGGTCATCCGGATTCCAAAGGCCTTTGGCAGACCCGCCAGCTGTACGGTTGAACTTGATCAGGCCACATATACGTCACCCACTCCGCAGATATCACAGGATCAGATTATTAGACACAGCCTGATCCCGAACATGGGACGCTATTATACAGTATCGGGCGCCGGTTACGATACGAATGTCCTTTATTTCATGCTTGAAAAGAACGACCCGAAGCACGTCTTCTGCCAGTGGAGCGGGAAGGCAACAGACGGGACGAACCAGCCGGATCTCGGTAACGTCCCCTCCAAGAAATACACAGTCTTCGCGAATGCCACCTATGAATTCACCAAATGGGACACAGAGGACACCCTGATCAATTTCAGGGACGTGTGCACTACCATTTGAGGCTAGACCGTCGAATCCGGAAATTTTCTTTGATCTCAGCGATCCCGAAAAACAAACATATAAATTATTTGTCCGCATCTATCAATATGAAAATTCCTGCCGTGAAGCTGGAGGAAGGGCCGAAATGCGAATATCCGGGATGCGGAATGGGGATCGATCCCGGGCCTGCTTTTGAGATACCGAACCCTATCGGTGACCATCCTTCATATACACACGTGTGTTGCTATGAAATTTACAATGATCTCTGTAAAAGCATAAACGTCGGAAGTGACCTGAAAGGAAGAAAGGTAGATATAAAATACTGATTCCCTATACCATTGCTACAAGTCTTATGGTGTTCCTGAGCCCGGGAGCGAGCCCGAGTATCAGGATTACGATCTTCAGGAAGTTCCTGAAATCCCCTTCCTCCGTATATTGATCGACAAGGTACAGGACCGGGATCATCACGGCAAGCTTGAGCAGGAACATTGCACCCGGGCCGAGGATTGGGATGACCATGTTGGGGACCACGTGCTGCTCCAGGTAGCCGAAGAAGGTCATGGCCGTCCAGGTTGCTGTGGCGTCCAGCATGTGGGCTGTCAGAAGTCCGGTATTTTCAGAGGAAAATAAATTATTAAGTCTCTTGCTTTTCATTCTTTTCGAAAGATTCCCGACAGAATGAAAAAGGAGGAACCAGAGTGAAGTGACCCCCACTATTACTCCGAGAGGGAAGAGGTTCGCAAAGGGGATGAGGACGACGTTTATCGCGGAGATGGCTATCCCGGTCGTAAGCATGACCTTCCAGTAGGGGAATCCAGAGAACCTCTGGACCAGCAGGGAGACGAAGAGCACGAGCAGGGCAAGGGAGAAGGTGATGATATAGCTTCCGGGGGTGGGGAACACCGGGAGGCTGTAGAAATCGCCCACAGGCCCGGTCAGGACCCCGGCGAAGGCGGCGTCGTGGAGAACCCTGGTGGAGGAGCCCCAGAATATGAAGGGGAGTACCGCATAGAGGAATCTCCTGTCTATCCTGATTCCCATCCTCTTCAGCAGCCTGAAAACGAGATAGACGGCCATTACGAGTATTATCCCGTATACCAGGGTGTTCACCGGATTGAACCAGCCGTTCCCGAGTATCGGATCAAGGAAGTATTCCCGGATAAAATCCATAGTGTCTTATTGTAGATTATCATTAATAAAATTCTGGTAGGATAAAGGGATAAAAAGGATGGTATGAAAAATTAAGGAGATAAAATGAAGTTAAATGAAGATCATATCAAGATTTTAATGAAACCGATAGAAATACGCAAAAAGATGGGAATTGAAGAGAATTATATCACTTCCATCGGAGTGCGTTATAAAATCGGGGATGAAAAAATTTCTGAACTGGAAAAGGAAGGTTACGTCAGATTGAATGGAAAATATTATCACCTCACGAAAAGTGGATCGAAAAAGATCCTTCCCATTTTTGAGAACCTTTCTAAACTGGAAGCAGGTTCGCCTGTATGAGAAAGGTGAACAGCACGAAAGTAGAGGCGAGCATGATGAAGGAGTGCTTCACGCCGGCGACCGCTGAATTCTCCCCGATCTGGCCCGCTATCAGTCCCATGAATATGGCCTGTATGATCTGTATGCTGAGGAAAAGCGCCATGTAATAGCATCCTATACCTTCCTCCACGTTGAATCCGGCGCAGATGAGCGAGAAGAACTCGCAGGGGAAGAATATGGGCGTGATCTGGCAGGGGTCCCTGAAGTTGAGCGCCATCGGACCTTCGCCCACCCCGGCCAGCTCGGACTGGCTGGTCATCATGGGCAGGAGCACGTAGATGATCGCTATGGATATCGCGGCAAAGATGTAGAATATCCCGTACATGACCATCACGTGCTGACGGACGAGGCTCCTCCTCTCGTCCTCGATTTCCCTCAGCATGACCATGTCCCTGGAGAGGGAGTCGAGGGTCACCTCTATGTCCGCCCCGGAAAGGTAGGACTGCCTTATTATGTCAAGGGCGTCGTTTATCAGCTTGGACCCGGAGAACGATTTTCCGAATATCTCGAGAGACCTCAGGAAATCGGTTCCCCAGGAGAGCCTGTTGGAGAATTTCCTGACCTCAGGGGAAAGCTTCCCGTAATTCGTCTTCACCGTCATCTTTACCGCCTCGGTGAGGCTCATGCCCGTGTGCTTCAGGTTGGCGAGGTCCCTGATGAAGTTCGGGAACTCCCTCTCGACCGCCTTCAGCCACATGAACTTGGAATACCTGTAAAGGAAGGAAGGAACGATGGCGATGAAAAGGCATATTACCCCGATGTTTATTATGACGGATATCTCCCTTGTTATCAGGCTGAATACCAGAAGCATTACCACAGCGACAACTATGGAAGTCAGGGCGATTCTCTTTTCCTTGTCGATCACAATCTCCATAAGATCATCCGGACGGATATATACCCCTCACTAGCACGATGAAAGCCGCCGATATCATGGGTATGAAGAAGAACACCATGAACGTCTGCAGCAGGAGTATGTCACCCCCGACCATCGGGGACATTATGGACGAGAGCACCAGGAAGAACAGGGTCCCCACTATTATCAGAGTGATGTAAATCTCGGTGTAGAAGGTGATGCTCTTGGAATAGTCGTTCAGCATCCTCCTGTAATATCCCATCGTCTCCTTCGATTTCCCGGAGAGGTAGGCGCTCATGTCTCCTCCCCTCTCCATTA
>CAZEXF010000036.1:0-9749 GCA_964516855.1 uncultured archaeon
AAAGGACCAGATTACCCGACCGGCGCGCAGATAATGGGGAAGTCCGGGATGATGCTGGAGAACACCACCGGGAAGGGAACGGTCAACGAAAGGGGGATGGCGGAGATAGAGGAATCCGGGGGGAAGGAAAGGATAATAGTCACCGAGATACCCTACATGGTGAACAAGTCCAGGCTGATAGAAAGCATCGCCGATCTGGTCAAGGACAAGAGGATAAAGGGGATATCCAACATCAGGGACGAGTCCGACAAGGAGGGCATGAGGATAGTCATCGAGACGATGAAGAGCTATCCCGCCAGCATAATCCTCAACCATCTTTACAGGTTCACCCAGCTCCAGAACAATTTCGGAATAATCCTTCTCTCGCTCGTCGACAACCAGCCGAGGGTGCTCGGCCTGAAGGACATCATAAGCGAATTCATAAGGCACAGGAAGGACGTGGTGACGAAGAGGACGAGGTTCGAGCTGGACGAGGCGCAGGAAAGGGCCCACATACTGGAGGGCCTCATAGTCGCCCTGGACAACATCGACGAAGCCGTGCAGATGATCAAGAAGTCGAAGAACGCGGAGGAGGCCTCAGACAAGCTTATCGGCCGGTTCAGGCTGTCCGAGAAGCAGGCGAAGGCCATCCTGGACATGAAGCTGCAGAGGCTTACCGGGCTGGAGAGGGACAAGGTAACGGAAGAACGTTCCTCGCTGGTAAAGCTCATAGAAGAGCTGAAGGACGTCCTTTCGCACGAGGAAAGGATTTACGGGATCATAAAGAAGGAGCTCCTCGACCTCAAGGAGAGGTACGGGGACGGGAGGAGGACCGAGATAATCGAGAGCTGCGATGAATGCATAGAGGACGAGAGGCTGATCAAGCGGGAGGACATCGTGATAACGATGAGCAAGGATGATTACGTGAAAAGGATCCCCCTGGAGGAATACAGGCAGCAGAACAGGGGAGGGAAGGGAGTGATAGGAACGAAGACGAAGGAAGGCGACATAGTGAAAGAGATTTTCGTCACGAATTCCCATGACTACCTGCTCTGCTTCACGAGCAGGGGCCGGATATTCTGGATGAAGGCGTTCGTGATACCGGAGGCAAAGAGGTACGGCAGGGGGAGGCCCGTCGTGAACCTTCTCAGGGTAGAGAAGGACGAGAGGGTAAGGACCATAATCCCGGTAAAATCCTTCGGACAGGCCAAGTACGTCTTCTTCGCCTCGAAGAAAGGGGTGGTGAAGAAGACCCTTCTCTCGAAATACAGCAACCCGAGGAAGGGAGGGATCATCGCCATCAGCCTGAAGGAGGGGGACGACCTTATAGACGTGAGGCTGACGAACGGGGAGGAGGAGATAATGATCGGCTCAAGGAAGGGATACGCCATCAGGTTCAGGGAGAGCGACGTCCGTCCCATGGGAAGGTCCGCCGCAGGAGTCCGGGGAATAAGGCTCAGGTCGGGGGACGAGGTCGTGGGGGTCGCGGTGGTGGAACCCGATGCCTCGCTGTTCACGGTCACCTCGAACGGGTACGGGAAGAGGACGAAATTCGGGCTGTACCGCACCCAGGGAAGGGGAGGGAAGGGAGTGAAGAACCTCAGGACGACAGAGAAGACCGGGCAGGTCGTGGGGATGATCACCCTCCACGGGGACGACGAGATCATGTTCATATCCGAGAACGGGATGATAATAAGGACGTCCGCGGACCAGATAAGCGAGATAGGAAGGGTCACCCAGGGCGTGAGGGTTATGAGGCTGAACGAGGGGGACAGTCTCGTCTCCTTCGCCAGGGTCACGGAGAACGGGGAAGATGTAGCCTCGGAGTGATGCCCTTCGGGATTTTAGAACAAGTTCGTTTTAAATAACTTCGGTTCAATTTATTTGAATATCCTTTTCGGAAGTGGTCTCATGGGAAGAAAAATCGCCGAGCAGAACAGGCAAAGAAAGAAGTTCGTAAAGGATAATTCTTCAAACACCATCTTTAAGATCGGGGGTTCTTATAACGAAGATTCTTCCGGAAAGAAGAAGGGAGAAAGGCCCGAGACCCACCTCGGGTACACGAGAGATGAAATCTATAAGCTATTTCTCGAATTCCATGATGAAATCTGCCTTAAGCAATTCCCTGGAGATGACTGTTACCATAAACTCTGCCCTGCCGGCCTTAACGGAATATGCGATGACAGGAAAATAACGGACGACTGGAAGGAGATGGGGAATCTCCTCGTCGGTGCCAGACATATTGAGCCTACAGAGGAATACATGAAAGACAGGGCGGAAAAGAACCGGGAGATTTATCTGCAGGAACTCCGTGACAGATACGGTGGAAATTCCACTTCGATGCACCCATGATTCTTGGGTCAAAACGGGTTTAAAAAGTTTTCAGGGAAATTATGTTATTGATACGTGATTACTATGCCAGCGCACAGCACCAAGAGCAAGCACGAGAGAAGGAAGAAAAGTGGCAGGGCGGCCTGGGATCAGATGCACGAGAGAAGGGAAAACATAAAGAAAATCACCGGCAAAGACTGGAAGCCCCTCAGGATAAGGAAAAACTCCTTGATTACTGACGAAACACAGACCTCTCGGTACAAGACGGGAAGACAGGAATATTCTTCGGATATTCTTGAAACAAAGGAAAGATGGGATAGTTTGATGTATTCTTATTGCAATAAAGAGAAATTTTCTAATCCTGATGATTGTACCGAATATTGCACTATCGGCTATTTTTGCGACGGATACAAAGAACCGAAATTCGGATATGATAATCAGATGACCAAATCTATTCTCGACCAGAAAGGTCTTTGAGGTTCCGGTACTCAGCCATATTAATTATAAATTCCTGTTATTATCATGGAGACGGAATTTTGCGTCCTGGACGTGGACCACGTCCTGGAGGGGGAGTCCCCGGTGATCAGGATATGGGGCAGGACGGAGGACGGGAAAAGCGTCCTGGCCACGGACAGGGAATTCTATCCCTACTTCTACCTTGACGTGAGCGACGATCTCCTGAAGGAAGAAGGGATCGCGAACCTCAGGGAGAGGATCCTCCGGATCGGGAACATGGGCGGGAAATACCTGGACATCCGGAAGACGGAAAGGAACCTGCTGGGGGAGGGAAAATCCCTTCTCAGGGTGACCATCCAGAACCCCGTGGACATCCCGAAACTCCGTCATGTCGTGGAGGACTGGAAGGGGGTAAAGAAGGCGTACGAATACGACATCACCTTCTACAGGAGGTACATGATAGACAGGGGGATCTCGCCCATGATGCTGGTCAGGGTCGAGGGGGAGGAGAAGGGAACGGATTTCGCCGTGGACAGGATGATCGAGATAAAGTCCGTCAGCCCGGTCAGGGAGGACGACGGGAACTTCCGTTCGCTGGCTTTCGACATCGAGACCATTGACGAGAAGATCATAATGATCTCCTATTTCACGTCAGAAGGTAAGAATGGTGTGCTCACCCACGGATGGAACCCCAAGAAGAAAGGGGGCTTCGAGGTCTCGGACAGCGAGGAGGGGATGATCAGGAGGTTCGTGGAAATAATCAACGAGACCGATCCAGACATGGTGATAACCTATAACGGGGACGTCTTCGACTTCCACAAGCTCCGGAACAGGGCGGACCATTACAAGGTGCCCCTGAAGATGGGAAGGGACGGGAGCGTGCTCGCCTATACCAAGAGGGGGAGGGTGTTCTCGTCCAAGATAACGGGAAGGGTGCATGTCGACCTTTACGATTTCGTGGAGAGGATACTGGGGGACTCGCTCTCTTCCGAGACCTTCACCCTGGACATGGTATCGAGGGAGATACTCGGCTCGGGAAAGATCAGGATGGACTGGAAGTCCATCGAAGAGGCCTGGAAGAAGAAGAGGGGCATGAAAAGGGTGGCCGACTACTGCCTGAGGGATTCCGAGCTTACGCTCAGGCTCTCGGAAAGGCTCCTCTCCCGGATAACAGAGCTTTCCAGGCTGGTGGGTCAGACGCTTTTCGACACGAACAGGATGACCTATTCCCAGCTGGTCGAATGGATGCTCATCAGGAAGGCCTTCGGGAAGAGAGAGGTGGTGATGAACAGGCCGAGATACGACGAGATCAGGAGTAGGAGGAAGGCCGCGCCTTATACAGGGGGATACGTGTATCCGCCCGAGCCCGGGATCCACACGACAGTCTCCCTGTTCGACTTCACCTCGCTTTATCCCTCGATAATAATCACCCACAACGTCTCCCCCGAGACGCTCGACAAGGGGGAGAAGGAAAAGAAAAACACCGTTCCCGGAGGGGAGCATTACTTCGATTCGAAGGGGACGGGGTTCGTCCCGGAGATACTGGAAGAGCTCCTGAAGAAAAGGAAGGACGTCAAGAAAAGGATGAAGGAGATGAAGGAAGACAGCGACGAATACAGGGACCTCTACAGCAGGCAGTACGCCCTCAAGATCATCGCGAACGCCAGCTACGGATATTACGCTTATGCCGGCTCCAGGTGGTATTCGAGGATATGCGCCAAGTCCATCGCCGCCTGGGGGAGGTTCTACATACAGAAGGTCATAGAGTTCGCAAAGAACAGGAACTTCAGGGTGATATACGGCGACACCGATTCCCTTTTCCTGGAAAGGTGCAGCAGGGGGAAGGCGAAGTCGTTCGTCAGGGAGATAAACAAGGAGCTTCCGGAAACGATGGAGCTGGAGTTCGTGAAGTCATACAGGTCCGGCCTGTTCGTTCACACGAAGACCGGGACGACAGCGAAGAAAAGGTACGCCCTGCTGGACAACGACGGGAACATACTCGTGAGGGGATTCGAGAAGGTGAGGAGGGACTGGAGCAAGCTGGCCAAGGACACGCAGGAAAAGGTGCTGGAGGCCATCCTGAAGGACAACGACCAGAACAAGGCCGTGAACATCGTGGAGACCGTCATAGAAAGGCTCAGGAAGGGAGAGGTGGAGATGGAAGAGCTCGTGATATACACCCAGATAACCAAGCCCCTCGAGCAGTACGAGGCGATCGGCCCTCACGTGTCCGCCGCGAAGAAGTTCGTCCGGAAGGGGCACAGCATAAAGCCGGGGCAGGTCATAGGGTATGTCGTTACCAAGGGCATGGGAACCATCTCCAACCGCGCCGAGCCGGTCGAATACGCGGAAAATTACGATCCGGAATATTACATAGAGAACCAGATCGTCCCTGCCGCCATGAGGATCCTCAACGCCGTGGGCCTGGAGGAGGGCGAGCTGGGGGCTGACGAGGACGGGCAGCAGTCCCTGAACTCTTTCATGAAGAAGTCCCTGAGGAAGAAGATAAAGGAAAAATGGATCGGGAGAAAGAAGGGATGCTCCGGTTATTTTTAAGCGAATTGCCGGCTTATTATTTATCATGGGAAAGAAGATCAGGAGCGGAGAGGACATGGTCCGTGTTCTCGGAGAGCTCGACGAGAACGTCGTTGGCATAGGCGTATCGGCCTTCAACAGGGTCGGGCTCGAGGGCCTCGTCAGGAACTTCCGGATAATCTGCCTTTCGGACGGTAAATGCCTTGAAGAGATCATGAAAAGCGTCAGGGTGTTCTCGATAGAGAGGGAGGACGGCAAGAAAGCCGGATCGAAAAGGAACACCCTCCGGATCCTGAGGCACGAAAAATCGAGAGAGATCATCGGATCACTGGAGAACCCGTACCTCCTTTTTTACAGGATCACCGAGAGCATCAGGATGGTCTGCAAAAAGAACGGGTGGAAGATGATCGGGAACCCTCCCGGGATAATGAGGGACAACAAGAGGGATTTCAGGGCCATGCTCGAATCCCTGGGCCTGGAACCGGTTCCCGGGGAGGTCGTGAAGACGGACGGGATCGATTACGGGAAGATCTCTAAAAAATACGGGAAGAGGATCGTGATCCAGGCGTTCTCCGGAAGCGGGGGAAAGGGGACCCACTTCGTTTTTTCCGGGAAGGATCTCGAAACCGTAAGGAAGAAGCTGAAGGGGGAGACCGAGGTCCTCGTGGCCAGGTTCATCGAAGGGCCCTCCCCGAGCCTCACCGGCTGCGTGACGAGGCACGGGATACTATCGACGAATCTCCAGCACCAGCTTCTCGACATACCGGAGGTGATGAACCCGGGGGTCGGGTCGGGCGTGTTCTGCGGCCATGACTGGACGTCCTCCGACTTTCCCGGAGAGGTCAATGAGCAGGCTTGCGAATACGCGGAAAGGATAGGGAAGCATCTCGGATCGCTGGGGTACAAAGGGATATTCGGACTGGACTTCGTGCTCGACAGGGAAAGGGGGAAGATATACCCGGTAGAGCTGAACCCCAGGCTTCTCGGATCCTTTCCGGTGCTGACCATGATACAGCTGGAAAACGGGGAGCCGGTCCTTATGGGGTTCCACCTGCTCGAGTTCATGGGGATCGAATACGACATTGACGCCGAAAGGATGAACGGGCTCCTGAGGAAGAAAAAGGAGGGGGCACATTTCTTCCTCTACAGCAGGGGGGAAGGGATGGCCAGGAACGGGAAATCGGTCGATGCCGGAATTTACAGGATCGAGAAAGGGGACCTGAAATGGCTGAGGCCTGGGTACAGGACGTCCGATATAGAAGACAAGGACGAATTCATTCTCACCGACTCCGTCCCCTTCGAAAACACCGTTTACAGGCCTCACTCCAGGCTGCTCAGGGTAATAACGAAGAGGGGGGTGATGGACCCGAAAACCTGCAGGCTGAACGGGTGGGCCAGGGAAATCGCAAGGCTGGTCTACGAAAAACTTGAAATGACCGGGATCAACTAATTGTGCTTCAGATATTCCGCGATGTATTTCTGCTTCGCCCCGAGCTTCTTGTACATGTCGACGGATACCAGGTCGTCCAGTATGTCCAGGACTATGTCCCTCGCCTTCTTCGGGTACCAGTAGCCCAGGAAGTTGGTCGTCTCCACCTCCATGGCCAGGTTCCCTTTCCGGAACATCGGGCCCTTGGTCTTCAGGGCCTTCTGCCCCCTGAAGGTCCTCTCGACCGTTATCCGAGGGAGCGTTTTAGTTTTGAGGGAAGACCTCAATGCGGCCATGAAATTCTTCTCGCTGAAGTCCTTCTCAAGCCTGCGGAGGACCTTCCTGTCCGCGTGTTCTTTCATCTCCCTTATGTCGTCCATTATGTTCTTCCTGTATTCCACCTTCAGGCTCCGGAGGGAGAAATCCCCGAAGGTGTTATTTATCCTGTCGTTTATCCTCCTGTGCTCTAGGTATATGGCCTCCTTGTAGTCCTTGGATATGTGCCTGAAGAATTTCCCGTACTTCTCGTTGATCTTTTCCGTGATGGTCTCGATGACCTTCTTGTCCACCCCCCTCCCCTCATAGGTGATCAGCTCCATGACCGAGGGGAAGTTCTTGATCCTTGTGAACTGGGTATGGAAGAAGACTATCATGTTCCCGGACCTCTTGACGGTGTTCCAGAAGTCGTCGTATATCCTGCTCCTGCTCATGTGGTCAGCGGCATCGATGGATGTCCAGGAATATTCGCCCCTGTAGCTCTTGAGCTTCTCCCTGTGCTCGTCCGTGACGAATTCCGGGAATATCCTCAGGGAGCTCCGCATGTCTGGCCTTTCCCTGTTGAAGTCCATCCCGTACATCTGCTTCCTGGAGACGTTCGATATTATCAGGGTCCCTCCCATCTTCAGCCAGCAGAGAGAAGCGATGGTTTCCGACCAGTCGTCCCTGGAGGTTGGAATCTCAATGGCGGGCCCGGAATGGGGAGAGACCCAGACGGGACCGGGGCCGTTACGGTAGACCGTGTAGCCCGGACGGAAATCGATGCCTGAGAACCTCATCTTAATATTATAGGCGGGGACATAAAAATAATTTCATTTCCCGGAAGCTTCCCTGACGAAAAGGACGAGGTCGTAATCCCCGATCCTCGATCTGAAGGGCTTCCCGGCCCTCCGGAATTCCGCTTTTTCCAGCACCCTGATGACGGGGAGGTTCTTTTTCTTCGTGATTGAGAATACGTTCATGTCCTTCATTTCCCTGGCCATTTCCCTGCTGAGGGCACTGTGCAGCCCCCTTCCCCTGTATCCCTTAAGGAGATATCCCCATCCCCTTTCATAACGGAATCTCTTCTCCAGCTCCGGGATCCCGGCCTCCCTGAAGACCCTTTTCCTTTGTCCATCGTACGGCACCTTTATCGCAAGGGTTCCGGCCAGCCTGCCGTCCACGTACTGGAAAGCGAGGTATTTCGCCCTCATCACCAGCTCCCTGGAGCCGTACCTGATTCCCGATTCCTTCCTGTAGAGCGCCATCATTTCCAGAAAATCGTTCATCTCCCTTTCGCTGCACTCTGAGGGCTCTTTGATCACGATGCGAGATCCCGATCCCATGTTTATTTATTTATTTCCTTAATAATATGAACTTATATTGCCGATGTGGCTCAGGGGTTAGAGTTTGACGCGTTTCATATGCGTCATTCGACTTTAGCGCTGCGCTCATAGACTGGTGTTTGTGAGCATCGAGGTCTTCGGATCGATGAGAGATTTTGAACCATTGCGTTGGGAAACGCAGAGGTCGGGGGTTCAAAGGACATCTGAAGCTTTCAGGAAAGCTTCTGTCTGAGGTTCCCCCCATCGGCACCTTCTTTTTTTTCCATCCAAAAACGAAAAGATGGAACAAGGGGAGGCGAAAGCTTTATTTAGAAAAGACACAAAATCATCATATGACCTACGTTGTTCTGGGGATAACCGGAAAAAGGGGTTCGGGGAAGGACACCGCGGCCGGATATCTCCAGAAGAGATACGGGTTCAACGTGCTCGTCTACACCGACCACGTCCTCGCTCCGATGCTGAGGCTGCAGAAGAAAAAGGTCACCAGGGAGAACCTGATCAAGCTCGCCACGGAGCTGAGGAAGCAGTACGGGAAGGACGCCCTCACCAGGATGATATGCGAGAGGATAACCAGGAAGGAGCCATGGTGCATATCTGGCGTCCGCCTCCCGGAGGAGGTCGCCTACCTCAGGTCCTTTTACGGCGAGGCCTTCACCCTTCTGGACGTTGAGTGCGAGCCGGAGAAGAGGTACGAAAGGCTGAAATCCAGGGGTACGAAAGGGGAGAAGGGGATGAGCTACAGGAAATTCCTGGAGATAGACAGGAAGGCCACCGAAAGGCCGATAAAGAAGTCCGCCGGGATGGCGGACCACGTGGTCGACAACAGCGGCCAGATGGAAGACCTGGAAAGGCAGCTGGACGATCTCATGAAAAACATGGGGGTGAAGAAAAATGGCCAGCATTGAGGAGCATGCGCAGAAGCTGGAATTCAGGGCGGTTATATTATCGCTGATCGTGTCATCCTTCGCCTTCGTCGCCGCCCTGTTCTGGAGGGACGCGATCAAGGCGCTGATCGACGAGCTTGTCCCTGAAGGCCAGGGGGTACTCTATTCGCTCGGCGTGGCGTTCATCACGACAATAATAGCGGTGATAGCGATATTCCTGGTCTCGAGGCTTCTTCTGAAGAAAGAGGGAGAAAAGAAGCAATAATTTATATCTGTTCCGTCACTCATTATATACGAATGCCTCGGTAGCTCAACGGCTTCGGTTTAACGGTATGTCTGATTCCGTTATGACGGTAAAGAGCAATCGCCTTGTAACAAGCCCTTTACGGCAGCTTTCGCATGCGCAAAGGGTTTGGATCCCAAAATTCAGGGTTCAGGCAAGCGATAGGTTGAGGGTTCAAATAACGGCAGCGAAGGAATTTGCTGTATGCTTCCGGAAGGAAGCTTTCCGTTTGTGATTCCCTTCCGGGGCTT
>CAZEXF010000037.1:0-9516 GCA_964516855.1 uncultured archaeon
CAAGCAGGAGGAGAAAAAGAAGAAGAAGCCGGTAGAGAAGTTCTCGATATACTGCGGGAAGGAGGACGAGAATGCGATAAGGAAGTCCGCGAAGGAGGCGAACGTCGTCTGCGAAAACGTCAACATGGTGAGGGACCTGGTGAACGAGGGCGGGGACGAGATGAACCCGGACAGGATAACCCAGGTCGCAAAGGAGGTCGCCAGGAAGGCGAAGCTGAGGATCCGCATTCTGGAGGAGCCCCAGCTGAAGAAGATGGGAATGAACCTTCTCATTGCGGTCGGCCAGGGATCCAGATACAAGCCCAGGCTGGTCATCCTCGAGCACAGGGTGTCGAAAGGGGGCAGGAAGACCGCCCTGGTCGGGAAGGGTATAACCTTCGACACCGGAGGGCTCTACGTGAAGCCGTCCCCTTACATGGACGACATGCGCTCCGACAAGGCGGGGGCCCTTACGGTCCTTGGCACCATGAAGACCATAGCGGAGCTAAAGATACGAAGGAACGTGGTCGGTGTGATGCCGCTCTGCGAGAACGCCGTCGGGCCGGAGTCCTACAAGCCGGGAAGCGTGATCAAGTCCTTCTCGGGAAAGACCGTCCAGGTGGTGGACACGGACGCCGAAGGCAGGCTGATACTGGCGGACGCGATGGCATACGCCGAGAAGAAGGAGAAGGCGGAAACGATAATTGACATAGCCACGCTCACCGGCTCCTGCCTGATAGCCTTCGGGGAGCACGTGGCTGCGATGCTCTCCAACAGCGACAGCCTGGCGAAGGCCCTTTTCAAGGCCGGGGAGCGCACGCATGAAAGGGTATGGAGGATGCCCTACTACAAGGAATATGCCGAGGAGATGAAGGGGGATTTCGCGGACGTGAAGAACGTGGGCTACGAGAGGGGAAGGTACGCGGGGGTGATCACCGCCGGGGCATTTTTGAAGAATTTCGTGGAGACGAAGCACTGGGCCCACCTCGACATAGCGGGAGCTGGCTGGTACAGGAAGCCCAGGGGATACATTCCAAGTAACGCGACGGGATTCGGAGTCCGGTTGCTGACGGAGTACTTAAGATGAAAAAACCTCTTACACATCTACTTTTCCATCATCTTTTTTAATCTCATCATTCTGTGATGGGCTTTCTTTATAAAATCATCTTTCTTTGTATCATTCTTGTCTTCTGTCGCTTCATTTCCAAATAGAGCATCTGTTAATCTGGCATTATCCTCGGTTTGGAATTCCTCCTTGAAGGGTTTCCTGTATACCTTTGATCCGTCCCCATACACAGAATTCAATCCTGTATAATCCTCTTTCTTTTTTTCTTTAACAGAAGCAGGCAATTCCATCCTTAATAGCATGTAATCCCCGCCATCAATTAATACCTTATTCACATTCTTTCCCTTCTTTCTGAGCCACGGGGCCCGTGAATCATCACCCCTTTCTTTACTCTCCTTTTTACCCCCTTTCAGTCCCTTTATCAAATTATCCGGTAAGAATTCGTCATTCGAAATAACCTGGTCGTCTTTCTGAATATCGAAATCATCTTCTTCCTTTCGCTTATAGATCTTCTTTTCCTTGTCCGGTTCGTGTTCATATTTCATGTTGAGTGTTTAAAACCAAGGCATATAAACCCTATTCTTAGGCGATCATTTCAGTATCTCGCCCGTGTTCATGTACCATAAATAGAGATCGAGTTCCGCGAGGTTCAGATTCACCTTGTCGGCGAGCACCTTCAGTTTTCCCTCAAACTCCAGATACTGGCTCTTTGTCGGGGTCTCCGGCTTCTTCCCCTCTATCATCCCGTGCTCGTGCATTACAGAGAGGATGTGGCGGTCGATGATAGCGACGTCCTTCTGGCCGGTGTTCCTCAGGAAATGGGAGGCCTCCTTGAAACCGAGGCCCTTCACGTTCTCCACCAGCCATTCCCTCATCATCTTCGGGTCGTTGATTTTCGAGAGGGTGTTCTTGATCTTCCTGTGCTGGCGGGCGCTTTCTATGAATTCGGCCCTCCTTCCCCAGAACCTGTGGCCCTTTCCCTTCAGATATCCGGCAAGCTCGTCCTGGGTCATGTTGAAGAAGCCGTTGAAGCCGATGTCGTACTGGATGGAAATCCCGAGTCTGGCCGTCGAGTTCGCAGTCAGAAGACAGAAGCACATCTCGGAGAACCAGTCCTCCGTTTCCTTCTCCGAGATCTCCCTGAAATGCTCCATTCTCTCCCGGATGATGCCGCCGATTTCCGTCCCCTTGAGATAGTTGATCTTCTTGACGAGCGTCTCCATCTTAATTCTTCTTGCCAAAGGTTTAAAAACAGCACCTAAAAACCGTTTTTGCAAGGGATTTCTGGGTATATTTATAAACCTTTACCGTCAATTACATTATCGAGCGGCCAAAGCGGGAGGGATCACCTGTTCCCATTCCGAACACAGAAGTTAAGACTCCCCGCGGTCTGGAGAGTACTGCCGAAACCGAAGGTTTCGGGTTTCGCATGAAACAGGCTGGCCTGTTTCTTTCGGCGGCTTTAGGTGGAAAATCCAGAACGCTGCTCATTCTTATCCTTTTATTTCTCCCTGCCAAACAGTCATCATGAAACTCTCCCCTGAAGAAAGGAAGAGATATATTCTTCCTACAGAGAAGGATTCCGAAATACTTGAGAAAATAAAAGATGCGGAAGGCCTCCCTGATCTTTCTGGCAGAGAGAAAATGATCCTGGAGTTCCTTAAAACGCAATTAGAAAAAGACTGGAGAACGCCGATCATTACATTTCTTGAAAAATTTAAGAGAAGGGAATTGAAGTAATCAGTATCCCCTGTCCTGCCTTTCCGCGTTTTTCTTGTTCTTTTCCATATAAGCCTCGAAAATCTCCTCGGGGGTGATCCCGAGCTTAAGGCAGAGGGAGAGCCAGAAGTGAAGGAGATCGGCCAGTTCCTCCTTCAGTTCCTCCCTTCCGAAGGATTCCAGATTCTTCCACCACTTCCAGCCCGAATGCTCCTTTATCTCCATGGCCTCCCCGATCATGGCGGTGGTCAGTTTGTCGATCCATTCCTTCTCGGAGAATTCGTATCCTTTCCCCTGTTTTTCCTTTGATTTGCCGATGTAATCGTCAAGCTCCTTCTGCTCCCTGAACAATCTTTCGAATCTGTCCCCCATAGTAAGCCTCTTATTGAATAAAGAATATATTTAAATTCGTAAATAAATAAAGAGGATACGAAAGATGGCTTTTATCGTAAATCCAAGCCATCAAACATATCCATTAACTGGTTTGTTTGATGCAGATGTAATCTGCATCTTTCGTTAGTTTGCCTCGGTAGTGTAGTGGTTTATCATCTGAGACTGTCACGAACCTTTTTCAAGAAAAGGTTCAAGCGAAAAGGAGCTGCGCTTCACACGTTTCGCTTGCTTCCAAATGGGACAGGTTCGCGGAACTCTCAGGACCCGGGTTCAAAACCGAGCCGGCGAATCTGAATTTGCCGTTTGCTTCCGCAGGGAAGCTTTTCGTTGGGTATCCCGGCCGAGGCGCCTTATTTTTTCACACTGAAAACGATTACGGGCTCCTTTTTCCATGCCCCTTCCAGGATTCTGAGTATGGAGGACCCCCTAACTATCTGCTTCCTTGGCCAGCAGACATCAAGTATTTGGGTGTAATTTTCATCCTTATTTTCTCCTATCCAGAAATCAACATCATTCCGATACATTTTTTTCATTTCTTTGTATGCTTCCCAGTGGCACCTTCCCATCCATCTCTTCCAGTCCTTTCTCGGGAGGATTTCCAGCCCATGGAAATGGTAAGACTTCCCGGAATTTATGACATAACCGCTTCCGGAATCTATCATTTCCAGACCCTCTTTAATCTTTTCCGGTTTTCCCTCCCAGGAAGGATATGCGAAATCCATCTGCTTCATGTGGAAGACATCCCCGCTACCCCTGACCTTCACCAGTGATTTGATACCCAGACAGCCGTCAGTCACGTCTTCCTCTTCCAGTTCGTGTGATATCTCCTTTTCAAGGGCGTCTAAGTTATTACTATTAAAATATGAGGGGTCAAGGGAAATCTCGTTCCTGATCGATTCGTTTACGGATTCCTTTATTCTATCATATGACCATGAAAAGGATAGGAAGTGGTCAGAATCGGTGAAAGGGACATAGAAGACGAAATTGTATTTAATTATTTTATTCCTTTCGGCGATTTCCAGAAGCATATCTTTCATGTCCATTCCGTACTCTGTGAAGGAATACATCTTAAAATCCGATATTAAAACAATTTAAATCCGCAATGACCCAATAATTACAAATATGGGCCTGTAGCTCAGCCTGGAGCAAGGAAAGAAGCGGGCTTCGCCCGCTTCAAGCCAAAGCTGGGCATTAGAGCACCGGTATCCAATGAACGTCTGACGTGCACGCCGTGTGTGTCTTTCGTTGTTTCGGATGTGTGAGACTTTTATCTGGAAGTAAAAGTGTGTTGAGAAGGCGAAAATGCCTTCAATGACAGAAAGACATCCGGGAGTCGCGGGTTCGAAACGAGCCTTTGTCATCAAACGCTCGAGCGAAAAAGGAGCCAACGTCGCAAACATCTTATGACGCATACGTTGTATGCGTCTGTCGAAATCATGCTCCTGGCTTCCAATGGCTAGGTTCCGTCGAAAATCCCGTCAGGCCCACTGAAGGGGGAAATGGCAGGCGAATTTCTGCCCAAACCCTTATTTTCCCCGAATTCCTAAAAATCCCCTTTTAGTATGCATATTTAAGGGGGGAGCACCAATAACTTTAAATACTTTAGTCTAAAGTATATAGTTAATATCGCGCTGGACCCCGCCGATTAAAGGCCATTCGCGGTCACGTATAACTCCGATCGGCTGTTTAGCCAGGAGAGTTATTAGGGTGATGACATCTCTGTAGACATACTGAAGCACGAGCTTGTTCCGCAATTCCGAATTCTTTCAGCTCAGGAAAAGAAAGAGGTCCTTGGGAGATTTGAAACTATTGAGCAAAAACTTCCCAAGATCCTTTCCGGTGACCCGGTCATAAAGATAATAAAGGCAAAGCCCGGGGATGTCATTCAGATCACCAGAAATTCGGCCGTGGCGGGGAAATCGCTGTATTACAGGTCAGTTGTAGAAGGATGATTTTATGTCTTTTGTCTCACTGGTGAAGGGTTTCCAGAAGGAAAAGGAATGGGTAAAATACCAGATCGAATCCTTCAACAACTTCATCGACTTCGGGCTCCAGAAGATAATCGACGAGGTGGGGGTGGTGAAGGTCATCCAGGAGCAGGAGAACCTCAAGCTCAAGTTCGGTGAGGTCGAGATAGGGACCCCGGTAATAAACGAGGCTGACGGCTCTACCCGCACGGTATACCCGAACGAGACCAGGATAAGGAACATGACCTACATGGCCCCGGTATACGTGAACATAATTCCCATCTTCAACGGGGTCCAGGAAAAGAGCGAGAAGGTCCATGTGGGGGATCTCCCTATAATGGTCCGTTCCAAGATATGCACGCTTTCGAACCTGGATGACAAGGAGCTGATTGACGTTGGGGAGGACCCCACGGATCCGGGCGGATATTTCATCGTCAACGGGACAGAGAGGGTGCTGGTCCTCATAGAGGAGATAGCATCCAACAAGCCGATTTTCGAGAAGAGCGACAATGAAGGGATAATGGTCAGGATAAATTCCGAGAGATCCGGGTTCAAGCAGAGGCACCTTGTGGAGATGAAGCCCGACGGCCTGGTCACCATTTCATTCGCCAACATAAAGAAGCTGCCCGTTGTCGTTCTGCTGAAGGCGCTCGGCCTTGAGAACGACAGGGAGCTTTGCTCGCTGATTTCGAGGGACGACAGGATACTCAACGAATTCTACACGAACCTCTACGAGACAGACGTGATCACCACCCAGGAGGCGATCGAATTCATAGGAAGGAAGCTCAAGGTTTCCAAGGACTACATCGAGGAGAGGGTGAACCAGATACTGGACAGGTATCTCCTCCCGCACCTCGGCCAGGAAACCGGGGACAGGACCCTGAAGGACAGGTATCTCGCCAGGATCATAAGGAAGTGCATTCAGGTCAAGCTCGGCATATCCGAAGAGGATGACATCGACCATTATGCCAACAAAAGGCTGCTCATGTCCGGAGAGCTTTTCGAGCAGCTCTTCAGGTCCATCCTTCTCGGGAGATGGGGGCTGATAGCCAAGATGACCTACAATTACCAGAAACTGGTGAAGAGGGGGAAGTTCCCCTCGGTCCAGTCGATCATCGAGGCAAACACCGTTACGAAACAGATACTTTCCTCTCTGGCGACCGGTACCTGGATAGGAGGAAGGACGGGGGTTTCCCAGAGGCTCGACAGGAGCTCTTACATGAAATCCGTTTCCCACCTGAGGTCGGTTCTTTCGCCGCTGACCTCCACCCAGGAGCATTTCAAGGCAAGGCAGGTGCATCCCACAGAATGGGGCAGGCTCTGCCCCGCCGAGACTCCGGAGGGAAGTTCGATCGGGCTGAGGAAGCATCTTGCCCTTCTCACCGAGATCACTTCGGGGCTCTCGGAGAAAGAGGAAAGCGAGCTGGTCAACGTCATAAAGGGGATGGGAGTAAAATGACCAAGTCATCCAGATCGAAAGAGAAGACCGATGTTTATTACAACGGAAACTTCATCGGAAGCGTGGACAGTTCCGAAAAGTTCATAAAAAGCATAAAGAAGAAGAGGAGATACGGGATCCTGCCGGAAGAGTTGAACATATCCTACCTGGAAAGCTTTGACGAGATCCGGATCAACACGGATTCCGGGAGGGCCAGGAGGCCCCTGATCATAGTGGAG
Organism: uncultured archaeon; assembly: GCA_964516855.1. GTDB lineage: Archaea > Aenigmatarchaeota > Aenigmatarchaeia > QMZP01 > QMZT01 > CAZEXF01. Next base: position 6,802 of record CAZEXF010000037.1, read on the forward strand.
AACGGCAAACCGAAAATGACCAACTCGCACATAAAGAAACTCGAACAGGGAAAGATATCCTGGACGTACCTGATAAAGCACGGCATAATCGAGTACCTGGATGCGGAGGAAGAGGAAAACGCCTATATAGCGATCGACTCCAGGGAGATTACCAGGGAGCATACCCATCTGGAGCTCAACCCGGTCATCATCCTCGGGATCTCGGCAAGCCTCACCCCCTATTCGGAATACAACAGGGGGGACAGGGTCAATTACGGAGCGAAGATGGTGGGGCAGGCAATAGGGGCTCCCGTTGACAATTTCCTTATAAGGAGCGACACCAAGTTCAACATTCTTACATATGCGCAGAGGCCCCTTGTCCAGACAAAGACCGATTCCATCCTGAAGGCCCACCCTTACGGGCAGAACGTCGTCATAGCGGTCATGTGCTGGGAGGGCTTCAATCTCAACGACGCGATCGTCCTTAACAGGAGCTCAATTGAGAGGGGACTCTTCCGTTCATTCTATTTCAGGACCTATGAGACCATGAGAAAGAGGTACTGGGGAGGCCAGGAGGACATCATATCCATCCCCGAGCCCGGAATAAAGGGCTACAGGGGGGAGGACGCCTACAATGACCTCGGTCCTGACGGCATAATAAATCCGGAAACGCCGGTAGATTCCGATTCGGTGATAATAGGAAAGACTTCGCCCCTGCGTTTCCTGACCGGAGGCGATTTCACCACGGACATCGAGAACAAAAGGGAATCGTCCGTGACCGTGAGGTACGGGGAAAGGGGCATCGCAGACAAGATCCTTATAACGGAAACCCCGAACGGAGAGCAGCTGATAAAGGTCAGGATAAGGGACGAAAGGATACCGGAACTCGGGGACAAGTTCGCGACCAGGCACGGCCAGAAGGGGGTGACGGCGCTTCTGGTTCCCCAGGAGGACATGCCATTCACTTCAGGCGGCGTCGTGCCTGACGTGATCTTCAACCCCCACGGCATTCCGTCAAGGATGACGGTGAGCCAGCTTCTGGAGATAATTGCAGGGAAATATTCCGCGCATTCGGGCAAGATCATAGACGGGACCGCTTTCTCCGGAACAAAGGAGGACGAGATCCGCAAGGGCATGCTCAAGCTCGGATTCAGGGACGACGGAAAGGAGACCCTTTACGACGGTAAAACGGGAAAGGCCTATGAGGTGATGATTTTCACCGGGATTACCTATTACATGAAGCTTGACCACATGGTGGCGGACAAGATACACGCGAGGTCAAAGGGTCCGGTCACCCTGCTTACCAGGCAGCCCACCGAGGGACGTTCGAAGAGGGGCGGCCTTCGCCTGGGAGAGATGGAGCAGCAGTGCCTGGTGGGTCACGGGGCGGCCCTTACCCTGAAGGAGAGGTTCAGCTCGGACGAGACTGTCATTCCCGTATGCAGCAACTGCGGGCTTCTTGCCGTGTACGACAGGGCGAAGAACAGGACCCACTGCCTCTCCTGCAAGGACTCCAAGATACTCTGGGTCAGCACCTCTTACGCTTTCAAGCTTACGCTGGATGAGCTGAAATCATTCTGCGTTTATCCAAAACTGACGGTTGAGGAAGTATGAATACGACAAAGATAAGTGCGATAGAATTCGGGATATTGTCACCCAAGCAGGTGAAATCATTGGCTACCGTGAGGGTGGTGACCTCAGACCTTTACGACGCTGACGGGTATCCCGTCGACGGCGGGGTGATGGATCCGAGGATGGGCGTGGTCGACCCGGGAATCAGGTGCAGGACCTGCGGGTCAACAATAGGCGAATGCCCCGGACATTTCGGATACCTCGAGCTCGCGAGGCCGGTCATCCACGTCCTTTATACGAAGCACATTTACCAGCTCCTCAAGGCCACCTGCAAGAAGTGCGGCAGGATACTCAGCAAGACGGCTGATGACCTCGATTCCGCCTCCAAGACTGCCACGAAGAAATGCCCCCACTGCGGAAAGAAGCAGGAGAAGATGACCTTCGTGAAGCCTTACACTTATTATGAAAACAAGAAAGAGCTTAACCCGGGGTCGATCCGGGAATGGTTCGAGAAGATACCCAACCAGGACCTGAAGAGGATCGGCTTCGGGGGAGGGAGGCCCGAGTGGCTCATTCTCACGCTGTTCCCGATCCCTCCGGTCACGGTAAGGCCCAGCATCACCCTTGAGACCGGAGAAAGGTCGGAGGACGACCTCACCCACAAGCTGGTGGATATCGTGAGGATAAACCAGTCTCTCAAGGAGAACATCGACATAGGCGCTCCGGAGTTCATACTCAACGACCTCTGGGAGCTTTCCCAGTACCACGTCGCCACGTATTTCGATAACGAGCTGACCGGCATCCCCCAGGCAAGGCACAGGTCGGGAAGGCCCCTGAAGGGGATAATACAGAGGCTCAAGGCCAAGGAGGGAAGGATAAGGGGGAACCTCCTCGGGAAGAGGGTCAATTTCTCTTCAAGGACGGTAATCTCTCCGGATCCCACGCTTTCGGTCAACGAGGTAGGAGTTCCCGATATCGTTTCCCGGGAGCTTACCATACCCGAGACCGTGACTTCCCTTAACATGAAGGAGATAAAGGGAATGATGACTGACGGGAAGGTCAATTATGTCACCCGGCCCGACGGAAGGAAGATAAAGATTACCGATGAAAACAGGAAGGAGATGATATCGGCCATCGAAAAGGGGTGGAGCGTCGACAGGCAGC
>CAZEXF010000038.1:0-9463 GCA_964516855.1 uncultured archaeon
TCGTGGATGATGACTGCTCCTCGGGCTGCGAACGGAACGGCATCAGCTACTGCAGGAAGTTCTGGCCGGAAACTATTGAAATCCGTGAGGTGACCCTTTCGGACACCCTGAAGCCGTTCGTGACCGGAGGGTGCGGATCGACAGTTTACGGTAAGGGTCATCACGAGTACGAGTGCCTGGGGGAGGTATCGGAGGCTGTATGCGGGGACGGTGTGAAAGAGACGGGGGAAGAGTGCGATGACGGGAATACCGTCAGCGGGGACGGATGTTCTTCCCAGTGCGAGATAGAGGAATGTGATGACGAGACGCCTTACGGGGAATGCTCTTCCGAGAAGCCGAAATACTACGATGAGAACGGGGATCTGGTTGACGACTGCGTGGAATGCGGGTGCCCTTCCGGGATGGAGTGTCAGAATGATGGGAGTTGCAAAGAACCATTCGAAAAAGTAAAAACAATATTCCTTCCCCATACGAGCAACGGCAACAGCTATGACCCGTGCAATACGGGGAACTGCGAATGGGAAAAGACCGGAGGCAGCAAACTTTGTGAAAGGGGCAGGATAGAGTGTTATTTCGACGGAGAGTGCATAGGCAATGTGCAGGCAGACGGAGGAGCCAATTTGAGGGACGTGAATAACGACGGGGTGGCAGGGGCGATATGCATGGGGAATTCGAGAGGAGGGGTGGATGCTCCCTCTGATGTAGACAAATACCAGACCGGCTCATGGGTTGACTGCGATGCGCATCAAACGATATGCGAGAGTTACAGGGGTCAGGTAAGATGCGGCTACGATTGGGTCCCCCTGAACAACTATCACATAAAATCCCACGACACGCTTGCCTGGGGATGGACATGCTGCGGGGACGACCCGGATGAGTATTATATATGCAACAAAAATGACCCGAGCGATTGCGCGTGCTGTGAAACTGAAGAACATGAGGTTTCAGGCGGGATATGCAGGGTTTCGCGAAACAAAAAGAGAATGTCAAAATACTCGGACAGGGAGGTCTTTCTGGTTTCGGACAATGACTGGAGGGAGGTTTTGAGCCTGGTTCCTGTCACGACATGGACCGGGAATGAAGACTGCCAAAGGGGCCAGGGGACTCCCGAAGATGTCTGTGTTTATCCTACTTTAATCTATCACGATGAAACGAGAGACGGAAATGGTTTTGATGCTGATTCAATCATATATTTCATGCAGCAATACGATACGGAAAGAGTCACAATAATCGGGCAGAGTCCGAAAGAACTGGATAATCTATTAACAACGGATCCGGAAACGGGGGCCGGATTGAACCAAAATGACATAAAAAGGATTTCAAAGAATGATTACTTCTCATATTGGGATTCCTTCGACAGCGTTGTTTATGTGGAAGATGATTATGAGACTGCCCTGATGGCTTCGGCTTATGCCTCCCTGATAAATGTGCCCCTGATGATAAAGAATTATAATGACGGGCTTGACCTGTCAAAGAAGAACGTCATATGTGTGGGAAACCCCGGCTGGAACTGCAATGAAAGATACACACTCTCGCAGCTTCAGCAGAGATACGTTGACATGACCGGAACGGACAAGGTGATACTGACAAATTCGAGGCTGGACATTGCCAAGGAAGACGTCAAAAGGACGGAGCAGGGAGGCAAAATAATCACACTATTCGGAAAAACGTCCCTCTCGGCTCCCTACCTGGCATCTTCAAAGAAGGAAATAATCATAACCGTCACAGCAACCGAAGCGGAACCGATAGACAACCACCTGAAAAACAGGGTAAGGGAACTGGACATACTCCCTGAATACCTGACAGTGATGGCATCTCCCCTGGAAATCCAGAACACAATAAGTTTCAAAATGGACGATGGAAGGGAAGTCGACTGGTCCATAGACAATACGAAATACGGAAACATGGACAATGACTTGTACGGTTTTGCCGAATTGAAAACAGGGAGGATATACGGCTTCAGTATCAGCGATGTTTCATCTTACATAGCAAGGGACCTGTTCCACGACAGGCTGGGGGAGGGGGAGAAGTTTCTCTTCGCGGGACAGGGGGTCGGCGCGGCTGACGAAGATGCCGAGATGCTGGCATATGTTTTCAGCAATTCCGGTTACAGCACGGACTACAGGACGTATGATGATCCGGTGACGCCAGGGGATATGGAAAGCAAAAAGCTGATGAACCTCGCATCCCATGGCTCCACCGGCGGGACCACCATTTCTACCGGAGAGGTGCCCGAGATGAGCAATACGATAATCCTGACCAGCTCGTGCATGCTTTGCGCCTTTGACAGTCTATATTCGGACAACTACGGGGAATTATTCTGCCTTGAGCTTCTAAGGAAGGGTTCCCTCGGGACGATAGTCTCAGTGGACACCGCCGGGTTCAACTGGGATTCCACAAGACTGAACACTATCCTGTCGAAAGACCTGGGTACCGTTTTCAAAAGGTTCCAGAATTTCAACCATGCCAGGAACAAGTGGTACATAGAAGACCTGGAAGAGGGGGAGGACACCTATGAGACCCTGCAGTCAGACATACAGATGCTGCTCGGAGACCCAACACTATACGTCCCCTTTGAAAAAGTCATACTGCCGGAAACGGATTATGAAATAAGTTATCTCCCTGCCGGTTCTCCGGACACGATATCCATAGACGTCAGGATTCCGAGTGTTAACGTAAAGAACACCGAAAGCGGGAATACCCATGCCTTCATCGAGGGTACCGACTCCTTCGTCCAGGCGAAGTTTGCGAAGTTCTTTTTGAAGATAGGCCCGGTCGATTTGTTTGACTACTATTACGTGGAATCCGATGACGTCAATCCCGTGTTTTTCGGAGGTATCGGTGACGTGGCTGTTCAGCAGGAGGTAGACGGCACCTACATCTATTTCCTGATAGAGAAAAGGCTGCTTTCGAACCCCTTGGACACTGTTACCTGGAACGATATCAACATAAAGATAATATCCAGGACCTGCACCGACGGGACGCCTTACGGGGAGTGCTCCCACAACCGGCCGAAATACTGTAACGGGGAAGGGAGGCTGGTTGAAGACTGCCAGGAATGCGGATGCCCGGAGGGTATGGAGTACCTTGAAAACGGGAGCTGTTCAGAGACAAAGGGATTGTCCTGCGAATGGACGGGATGGCATGACGATGACGACCCGAGCGGGAAGGGAGATTACGAGCGGGTGTACTGCCCGGAGGACGGGAAGCCGGTCGACGTGGAATGCGTCACCCTGGACGGGACGGACCACAGCGAAACGGGGGAGACGTACACCTGCTCGACGGAACGTCCGGGGGGCGTTTGCGTCAACAGCGATCAGCCAGACGGGTATTGCATGGACTACAAGGTGAGGGTGTTGTGCTGCCCGGAGGGCTGCATGGATTCAGACAGCGGCGACGATCCATATCACGAAGGGACCATCACCTATTACGACAAGAGGGAGGAGGGGTATGCGCTGGTGGAGCTGAAGGACTACTGCCAGGACGGAAACCATCTCTTCGAATACTGGTGCAGCAGCATAGGCCTTGGAGCGGGAGGCAGGAGGTACTGCCCGTACGGATGCACGGGCGGGGAATGCATATGAATCTGCTTCTTTTATTAGGCGCTCGGGAAAAATTATATCATATATGCTGGAAATAGCCATCGTTTTCGGTATTGTTCTGGCAATAGTCCACTACTTCAGCGAGGGGATAGTCGAACTGTTCCGGGAGAACAGGAAAGACATCGTCTCTTTCATCGCCGGGATTTCCATCACTTTCATCTTCCTCCTGCTCATGCCCGAGGTATACAGGGGGATGCGGATGCTCGACAAATACCTTTTCATGTTCATCCTTCTCGGTTTCGCCGGATTCCACCTGATAGAGAAGAAGATCCACCAGAACGAATCGAAGGAGGTCCTGCAGGAGGAACTCAGGATAGTCCACTCGGTCACGTTCTTCCTGTACCATTTCCTGATAGGGTTCATACTGCTGAACGTGCTGAAAGAGGACATGATAATCGGCGTCCTCTTTTTCGCTCCCATACTCTTCCATACCGCATTCAGCGGAGCCTCCCTGAGCGGGATACACATATCAATTCGGGAGAGGATGTTCTTCAAGACCGTGCTCTCCTGCTCAACCCTTGCGGGAACGCTCATAGGGTATTTCTTCCTCATACAGCAGCAGATAATGGATGCGATGCTAGGCTTCGTGGTGGGGGCCCTCCTCTACATAGTCATAAGGGACTCCCTCCCGAGGGAAACGAAGGGCTCGGCAGCCTATTTCATTCTCGGCATAGTGATATACAGCTTCCTGATAGTGTTCGTCTGGATTTTCGGGCTGTGATTCGCGGAAAGGACGGCATTCCGCGAAAATTATAATTAGGTGAGGAACGAAATATTATCATGGAACTCTTCATGACACTGGCGGCGTGCATAATAATATTCTTCGTTGCCACTTACCTGGCGAAAAGGCTGAAGGTTTCCGTGGTCATCGGTTCCATAATCACGGGAATCCTTCTCGGCTCCGATCTCCTGAGGGACTTTCTCATCGAGCCAAACGCGGGTTTCGTCCTGGAACTCGGGAACGTCAGCATCATAGCGATACTGTTCGTGGCGGGTCTGGAGGTCTCGTGGAGCATGCTGTACAGGGAAAAGAAGGACGCGCTTTTCGTGGCATCTTTCGCTTCCATCACGTCCTTCCTGCTGGGGTTCGCGGCGTTCACCCTCATGGGATTCCCGCTCTTCACCTCCCTCACGCTGGGGATATGCATCAGCATAACGGCCGAGGCCACCAAGGCGAGGCTTCTTATAGAGCTGAAAAAGCTGAAGACCAAGCTCGGATCTCTGATGATGGGGGCGGGGATAATCGATGACGTCATAGGGATATGCCTCTTCATGACAGTCTGCTATTTTTTCACGGGAAGCCTGATAACGGAGGAGACCGGCGTGCTGCTCGGCGCGATACTCGGGTTCTTTTCCGGGATCATTATACACAGGTTCATAGGAAGGGAAAGCTACATGATACAAAAGGCCGAGAGGCTCATCTCGGTTTTCATCTTCCCGTTTTTCTTCATATCGATGGGCCTGCACTTCAGCCTGGAATCGCTGATCATGAACCCCATGCTTTCTCTGGCCATAATAGCGCTGGCAATAACCGGGAAGATATCCGGGGTCATGCTGACGAGACATCTGACCGGTTTCGAGCTGAGGAAGCTATACCTGGTGGGATGGGCGATGAACTCCAGGGGCGGGGTGGAGCTGGCCATAGCGTTCACCGCCTTCAAGGTGGGTCTTCTTGACCCGACCCTTTATTCGGGCATTCTACTTATGGCGCTGGTGACCACGTTCATCTTCCCGTTTTTCGTCACCGGGATGATAAGGAAGAACCCGGGGATAATGGACTGATCCCGCTGCCGGCCCCGGGGTATATGGGACGGATCATGTTATTATCCAGGGAAACATATATAATAATCCGTACGAAAAAGAGGTTCTGGTCCGCATGGAAAAAAACGATCGGGAAAGAAGAACGGTAGGCAGCGAAGGTAAATGCTGCGGGAAGAAGGAGGAAGCGTGCCATTCCTGCCATCCGTCCGGGGGGAAGTGGTACAGGGACAGGCTGTTCATGGTAATCTTGATAACGGCGGTAGTCATATGCGGATCGTTCTTCTTCGATGCCGCCAGGCCTTTGTTCTTCGCCTTCGCGGGCTATCTCTCCCTGATCTGGTGGGCGCTCCTCTTGGGATTCCTTCTCGGGGGCGTGATAGACAGGTACGTCCCTTCCGAATATGTCAACAGGTACCTGACCGCGCACAGGAAGAGGAACGTTGTCTACGCGGTGGTGTTCGGGTTCTTCATGAGCGCGTGCTCGCACGGGATACTGGCGATAGCGATCGAATTGTACAAGAAGGGGGCTTCCACGTCTTCCGTGATCGCCTTCCTGCTGGCATCCCCCTGGGCTAACCTGCCCATAACGATCCTCCTGTTCGGGTTCTTCGGGCTGAACGCGTTCCTCATAATAATCTCTGCGATAGTGGTGGCGGTCATCACCGGGCTCATATACCAGGCCCTGGACAGGAGAGGGATCGTGGAGTGCAAGTACTGCAACGTGAGGGTAGATGAGAAATTCTCTGTCAGGAAGGATATCGGGAAAAGGCTGGAGAACTATCATCTCAGCAAAAACAATCTCATATCCGATTTCAAGGGTATCATGAAGGGGTCATGGTCCCTGACGAGGATGGTCATGTGGTGGATCGTGATAGGGATGCTGATGGCCTCCTTCGCGAGGGCTTTCATCCCGCACGATCTTTTCGTCTCCTTCCTCGGGCCGGGAGTATTGGGATTGCTCGTTACCCTGGTACTGGCCACGGTGATCGAGGTGTGCTCGGAGGGATCAAGCCCGCTCGCCTTCGAGATTTTCAGCCAGACGGGCGCCTTCGGGAACTCCTTCGTTTTCCTCATGGCCGGGGTCTCGACCGATTATACCGAGATCGGGCTGATCGGGAGCAACATAGGGAAGAGGGCAGCGATCCTCCTTCCGGTGATCACGGTCCCGCAGATACTGGTACTGGGATGGCTGTTCAACGTTTTCGTGTGAAAGAGAATGCCGTGGTTTTCGGAGTGGCCGGATGTATAACGCCGTTATACCTTTCTCCCGGACATGCCCGGCCATTATTCATATTTGTCCCCTCCGGTCCGAAATCGGTTTTATAAATTATTCGATCAAAACATTGTTATATCGCGTGATTGAATGCCTGAAACGGGATTTAATCCGAGGGACGCGCACATGGTCGCGAGGACCGTGAACACCTGGATAGGCAACCCCCTATCCAGAGGACTTCTCAAATTCGTATGCGGGAACTCCGGTAACGGGAACAGGCTTGACCTTTCCTTGAGGAGATACTCCGGGGAGAAGGTCCCCCTTCCCGGTTTCAGGGACAAGTTAGCCAGCATGGTCGTCGATTTCATAATCGGGAAAGGTGCCCGCTCCTTCGGAGTTGAAGAAAACTACATGAGGGAGGGAATGAAGGACGTCGTCCTCAGGAGGGCCCTGGTGAACGTGCTGGAAGGCATCGCCCATTTCGGGGTGATGCGTCCCCAGACGACGATCGCTCCCTTTCTGGTCGTCTGGAACTTTACCCATGCGTGCAACCTTAGATGCAAGCACTGCTACGAGAATGCGGGGGACTTTCTGAAGGATGAGCTCACCACGGAAGAGGCGAAGAAGGTGGTGGACGAGTTCAGGGAGGCCGGGGTCGTCGCCATCGCGTTCTCAGGAGGGGAACCACTACTCAGGAAGGACTTCTTCGAGGTGGCAAGATACGCCCACGACCAGGGATTCTACGTCTCGGTGGCCTCGAACGGCACTCTCATAACCCCCTCGGCCGCAAGGAAGATCAGGGATTCCGGAATAGAATACGCGGAGATATCGCTCGACGGGTTCGAGAAGGAGCACGACGGGTTCAGGGGGGTCAAGGGTTCGTGGAAGAGGACATGCAGGGGGATAAAGAACTGTGTGAAGGTTGGACTTGATACATGCGTCGCAACCACGGCAACCAGGCACAACCTGAAAAACCTCCCGAAGCTCGTGGATTTCGTCGAGAAGGACCTGAAGGCCAACAGGACCATAGTCTTCAATTTCGTCCCCACGAGGAGGGGAAAGGAGATAATCGAAAACGACCTTGACCCGCACGAGAGGGAGGAGCTCCAGAGATTCCTGTATTCGAAGCTCATGAACAAGAGCTGCATGCTCAACGTCCTTTCCACCGCCCCGCAGTATGCGAGGGTGGCCCTTGAGTTCGCGGAGGGTCCCGCTGTCATGACCCACTTCACCAACAAGGCCGCGATGAACATAGGAGGTAAGACGAAGACCCTCGGGGAGTTCATCGGAGGGTGCGGGGCGGGAAGGATCTACTGCGGACTGGAACCGAACGGGGACATCCAGCCATGCGTGTTCATCCCCATAAAGATAGGGAACATACGCGAGGACAGCATAAAGGACGTCTGGAGAAAGCATCCCCTGCTCTGGAAGATGAGGAGAAGGGACGAGTTCGAGGGCTGCGGGGACTGCGAATACAGGTACGTATGCGGAGGGTGCAGGGCCAGGGCATACGGATACTACGGGGACCTGCAGGCGCCGGATCCCGGCTGCATAAGGAATCTCAGTCACTGGAAAAGGCTGAAGAACGGGAATGCCGGTAAAAAATCAGGCTGAGTCCCGGATCACCAGATCAGCTTTCCGATCCTTCCTTCCGCCTTTTTCGCATGTTTCGGGTGGGCGCTTACCATTACCGACCATTCAGGTATGTGCCTGTTCTTGAGATAGCTGATTATGGGGGTGAAACTCTCGAGGGAATGGAGCTCCCCCCTGTCGAGAACCCTCAGGTTCCCGTAATAATAGCTTATCTCGTTCCTGATCGCGGTGTCCGTGAAGGGGATGTCAACATTGACGGAACCTTCCGGTATGCCGAGGGAGTCGCAGAGATGGCTCTCGAAATCCCTCCTCGTCTTCATGTTCCTCCCGATCTTCACGAGGAAGTCCCTCCTGTCCGCGTCGGTCTCGCTGACCCTTAGTGAATACACTGACTTGAAAAGGTTCCTGTACTTTATCATCCTGGCGATCTCTCCAGCATAGCCCTTCCGGGAGAGGAGGAACTGCATGAACTCCGAATCGTTCATGCTCTGGAAGTCCCCCATCTCATGGAGGGATTCCTCCACGGCCCTCGACATCATGTTCTCTATGATCCTGACGGTCTTGTGGAGATAGACCGAGATGAACATCAGGCTCCTTCCTATCAGCATCTCCTCGATGGACGTGATTCCATTCCTGCTGATCACGAGCTGGCCTTCGCGTATCTCAAGGACCTCCAGGAGCCTCGGGAGGTCGATGATCCCGTGGACCGCCCCGGTGTAATGGGCGTCCCTGAGCAGGTAGTCGATCTTGTCCACGTCGATCCCCCCGTGTATTATCTGGCCGAGGTAACGCTTCTTTGGCAGATGGCCCACCATCATGGCGACCTCCTTCGGGTCGATCCCGTGCCTTTTCAGTATTTCCGGTATGGCCGGCCATCCCAGTTCGTCCCTTTCCTCCCTTTCGATAATGTCATATTTTCCCAGGATGACGTTGGAACTTACTTCTTTATGGTCTATCCCGAAAACGTGGTGGTAGACGTTCTCGAGCGTGTGGGAGAAGGGGCCGTGGCCTATGTCATGGAGAAGGGCCACCGCCTTGATCAGCTTCCTCTCGTGCTCAGGGAGGTCCAGGGCTCCCCCCAGCCTCTTGGCCGTGTGATAGGCACCGAGGCAGTGCTCGAACCTGGTATGGTTCGCACCGGGATAGACGAGGTAGGTGGGGCCGAGCTGGCGGATTCCATACAGCCTCTGCATCTCCGGCGTCTGGATGAGATCAAGGAATACGCCGTCTATCCGTATGCTCCCGTGTATGGGATCCTGGATGACCTTGTAATTCCTCATGAATAAGGCTTGGA
>CAZEXF010000039.1:0-9350 GCA_964516855.1 uncultured archaeon
GGGGCATATCCCTTCTTCGGCTCGGGAACGGTGACCACCCTCCCGAACTTGTAGAGCTGGAGCCCGGTCCTTCCGACAGCCGTCAGGACCGAGGACGAGTGGATCACCTGGACCCTGACCCCCCTTTCCCCCGCCTCCGTGATCAGGTGCAGGTGGGTGGTCGCCACGAGGGGGTCCCCGGGAACCAGCAGGACCACGTCCTTCGTTTTCGCCCTTTTTATCAGTTTTTCCGATCCCTCCTCCACGCTCTCTCTTTCAAGGGGCTTTATCTTCTTCCCGATAATTTCAGAAAGCCTTTCCAGATCCCCTCCCCAGGCTGCCGTGTACAGCTCCGCGTAGACCTCGTCCGCCCGTTTGCATGCCTCAATTCCCTTGACAGAAATATCCCTTTCATCCCAGATACCCAGGCCGATCAGATAGAACATATTATCAATAGAATTTTATTCTTTTAGGTTAAGAATGTTTATGGACTTCAGGGACGACATGTTCACCGCTACTGTAGGGAAGGATATGGGCTTCGAGCTTGGCGATTTCGCAAAGAAATCCGGAAAGAAAAAGGCGTTCAGGATATGGCACGTCGAGGACGGCGGGGGAAGCATAGACGGCTCTCCCGTCATCAGGGAAAACATGGTCTTCATAGGTGCGGGTGACCATTATTTTTATGCCGTTAACAAGGACACGGGAAAGCTCGTATGGAAGTTCAAGGCCAACGGCCTTTTCTGCGACTCTGTCGCGGTCATCTGGAAGGACCGTTTGTTCGTGGTGTGCTATGATGGTTACCTGTACACCCTTGACTGGAAGACCGGAAAGGAGATATGGAAATTCAAGACAGGCGACAGGATATACGATTCCACCCCGGTTATAGTAGGTGAAAGGCTCGTTTTCACCTCGAAAGATTCCTATGTTTACTGCCTGGAATGCGAAACAGGGAATCCTGTGTGGAGCTTCAGGACAGGGGGATGGACGGGATCAAGCCCAACGTATAACGAAGGAAGGATATTCGTCGGCTCCTCCGACGGAAACCTCTACTGCCTCGATTCCTCCGACGGGAGGGAGATCTGGAGGTTCCAGACGGAGGGCAACATACTCAACAAGTTTCCCATGCCTATTGTTGACGGGGTGATATATTTCGGCAGTGACGACTCGAACGTTTACGGAGTCCGCATTTCCGACGGACACGAGGCATGGAGATTCAAGACCGGCAATCCTGTTAATGCAACCGTCGTGATCCATGAAGAGACGATATACATCCATTCCTCTGACAGGAATCTCTACGCGCTCGATCTGAATACAAAAAGGGAGATATGGAGATTCACCGAAGGGGAAGACAATTCGGGAACGAATGCCGTTTTGTTCGGGGACAAGCTCGTTTTTGGTTCATCCGACACGAACATCTATTGCCTGGAAAAGGCGACGGGAAAAGAGTTCTGGAGGTTCAGGACGTCCGGAGGCATTTGGAGCACCCCTGTCATCGACGGGGATCATATCATTTTCGGATCATATGATTGTCATCTCTACTGCTTAAATTTCGAGGGAGAGCTGGTCTGGAAGTTCCAGACGTCCATACTCAAGCAGAACTATTTCGAGCTGGAGGAAGAGACTGTATTCCAGTTCAAGGCGCCTGAAGTAGAGGAGGTCAGAGATGAGGATGAAAAGGACAAATACAGGGAAGCGGAATCCCAGGTCACGCACGAGTCAACATATTCGGTCAAGAGCGAGTACGTGATAAAGAGCGAGTATGCCTGAGTAGGTTTTTAAAATTCAGCTACAATCTCTTTCCATGGAAGACATGTTCACGGCAACCGTGGGCTCTGATATGGGTTTCGAGCTGGGGGATTTTGCCGAGAAATCCAAAACAGGAAAGGCATTCCGCATATGGGACATCAAGGACGGCGGGGGAAGCATAGAATGCAAACCGGTGATAATCGGAAACGTGCTCTATTTCACCTCCCATGACCATTACCTGTACGCATACGACCTGAATGATAAGAAATTGGTCTGGAAATTCAGAACAGGGGGGCTGATGACCGGGGTCACTCCCGCCGTATGGGACAATCGTATATACGTCGGTTCTTACGACAGCGTGTTCTATTGTGTCGACCGGAACACCGGGAAGGAACTCTGGAGATTCAAGGCGGGTGACAGGATATATTCCACCGCTTGCGTTGCCGGGGGAATCGTTTACTTTCCCTCCAAGGACAATTGCATTTATGCACTTGACGCAGGAACGGGCAAAGAGGTCTGGAGGTTCCGGACAGGCGGATGGACGGGATCGAGGCCGACCATATACGAAAAGAGGGCATACTTCGGGTCGTTCGACGGGAACCTTTACTGCGTTGACGCATCGGACGGCAGGGAGACATGGAGGTTCCATACGGAAGGGAACATATACAACAGGGAGGATTTCCCGGTAAAGGACGGAATCCTCTATTTCGGCTCCGATGACCAGAACCTTTACGCAATAAATGCCGGAACGGGCAAAGAGGTCTGGAGGTTCAGGACAGGAGGGATAGTGAACGCAACTGCGATTATAAAAGAAGGCAAGATATATTTCGGTTCCCAGGACAGGAACCTCTATGCCCTCACCATGGAAGGAAAGGAGATCTGGAGATTCACCACCGGGGACAAGGTGGGAACGGGTCCCGTCTGTCACGAAGGGATGATATACTTCGGGTCCGCCGACCACAGATTCTATGCCGTGGACACGGAAGGGAATCTTTTATGGAGCTTTCAGACAGAGAACGAGATATGGAGCGATTGTCTGGTCAGGGACGGAAGGGTTTATCTGGGTGCGTATGACTGCAATATGTACGTGCTGGACGCTGACACGGGGAAAGAAATATTCAGGATACCGACGAGCATCAAAACACCGAGCCATTACGAGATAGAGCAGGAGACGGTTTTCGAATTCAAGCCCCCGAAAGTCGTGGAAATTGAGGAAGAGAAGAAAGACAAGGATAAATATTCTGAATTTGAATCCCAAATAGAGCAGGATGGGGCAGCATATTCCGTAAAATCGGAATACGTGATCAAGAGCGAGTACGCATAATAATTTTAATTTGATTTATTAACTTTTCTCATGGATTTAGGAAACGATATGTTCATGACCACTCTGGGAGGAGAAATGGGCTTCGAGCTGGGGGACTTTGCGAAAAAAGGCAGCGGAGGCAAGACAATCAAGACATGGCATTACAAGGGGGAAGGGGGAAACATAGACGCGAGCGTGAAGGTGTTTAACGGTCACGTATTCATAGCTTCAGTTGACAGAAGGGTGTATAAAATAGATCCCGAAACAGGAAATAAAGTCTGGGACTTCAAGGCGGACGGCATTTTCGGGACAAGCGGCCCTGAGGTCAGTAATGGCAGGGTTTTTATCGGAGACCGTGCTCATAATTTTTATTGCATTGATGATAAGAACGGGAAGGAAATCTGGAGATTCAGGACGGGCGACACGATAGACGCTTCGCCTCTGGTGGTGAACGATATGGTCGTTTTCACGTCCAAGGACTTCTTCGTTTACGCCCTTGATACTGAAACCGGGAAAATGCTGTGGGCCTTCCGCACCGGCGGATGGGCTGGTTTCACCCCTGTCACGGATGGTGAGAGCATATTCGTTGGCTCATCGGACTGTTACCTTTACTGCTTGAGTTTCAATGGTAATGAGAAATGGAGGTTCAAGACAAACGGAAATATATTCACAAAGGATGATGTTCCGATACTTGATGGAATAATTTATTTCGGTTCCGATGACGGGAACATATACGGGGTGGATGTAAAAACCGGGAAAGAGGTGTGGAGGTTCAGGACAGGTGGCATAGTAAACCGGCCGCCGGCAATCAAGGACGGCCGGCTGTACGTACTTTCGCATGACGGTTATTTCTACTGCATTGACATCGAAACCTGCCGTGCGGTCTGGAGGTTCAACACGTCTTCATGCAAGGGGGGAACCAAGGCGGTCTTGCTGGAAGACAGGATCACATTCGCATCCGAGGATTTTAACATGTACTGCCTTGATAATGATGGAAAACTGATGTGGAAATTCAGAACAGGCGGTCACATATGGGGCACCCCTGCCTATTACAAAGGAAATATTTTTCTGGGGTCTTACGACTGCAGGCTTTACTGTCTTGACCTTGATGGAAATGTTCTGTGGAGATTCGAGACTTCTATCCTGAACCAGGCAACATGTATAATTGAATTTGACACGGGTATGGAATTCAATCCGCCTGAAGTGAAAGAGGTCGAACATCCGGAAGACAGGAAAAAGTACTCCTCTTCCGAGAATCAGGTAACCCACGAGTCCACCTATTCTGTGAAGAGCGAATACGTCTTCAAGAGCGAGTACGCGTGATTTTAAGGGGCTTCGCGGTCTCCCACATGACCCAGAAATACTTGCGGTACTTGTCGGCGAGGTCCCTGCTGATCATCATGAACCCCACGGGCTTCCTCACGTCCTTCCAGGAGACGTTAACGACGCGGTCATCGTATATGAAGATCACGGCGGGACTGACGAACTCCTTGGGCAGGTATCTTCCTTTGGTCAGGCCCTTGCGGATGGAATCCCTCGGCCCCCTGTCGTTTATCGTGTCGTAGTCCATCAGGGAGATGAACCTTTTTCCTTTCTTGCGCATCTCCTTCTCCAGCTGCATGACGTAGTATTTCATTCGCTTGAAAATTTCCCCTCTGGCTCCCCAGACCAGCATATCACCTTTAGAACGTATCCAGTCGTTATGTATGGCCTTCATACCCTCTATTCCCGTGTACACCCTGGCTTCCGGCTCATCTGAAGAGGGTTTTATGAATCTCTTCAGTTCCGGAAGGATATTCCTGATCTCTCTTTCGCTCTCCTTGAGCCGGTTCTCCTTCTCCTGCAGATACGTGAGGATCCTCTCGGGATTAACCGCCTCGAAGTATCTCTTGTAGTCCTTGACGACGTACATGATGATCCCCTTTTCCTTCAGCCTCTCCAGGGAATCATATACCCTTGACCTGTGAAGCTTCGTTTTCTTGACAAGATTTCCCGCGGAGGACTGGCCGCTTTCAAGGAGCGTGATATAAAGGAGTATCTCGTTTTTTGTCAATCCTATCTTCCTAAGTATCTTTTCGATGGAATCCCGTTTCTCCATGCTAGATAATTTAATTAAAGGCTTAAAAAGTGTTGTCCTCTAGAAGGAGGACAGTGATTTATATGTGAATTTCCGACTACCTATACATGGGTCAGGGGTTCTTGCCTTGTGGTATATATGTCGGACACGATATGGCCGGGGATGGTGCAGTTTGGAAACGACGTTCCCAGCTGGAAGTGCTCCAACTGCAATTTCGTTTTCAGGGGCGAGAACCCCCCGAAGAAATGCCCTCTTTGCCATGCTGATGCCGATTTTGATCTGGTAAGGGAGGAACGGGATTTTTCAGAGATAGGGAATGATTGAAATGGAAGAATTTGGCATCTCTGATTTCGACGCGGGAGGGGACTTCGACATAGAGATGGGGGATCTCAAGATTAAAAAGAAGAAGCGGTTCAACGAGATATGGAACGCGGGAAAGGGGGGAAGCATCGGCTCCGGCCCGGCCCTGGAGGACGGGATCCTTTACATAGGGGCCTATGACGGATACGTATACGCCCTTGACGCGGAGACGGGAAAGGAGGTATGGAAGTTCAGGGCGAACGCAGGCATATCCGGGGCGACCCCGGTCGTCCGCGGGGACTTCGTTTTCATAGGGACGCACGACAACAACCTTTACTGCCTGGCGAAGGACAGCGGCTCCGAGATATGGAGGTTCGAGACCGGCGGGGAGATATTCGCCTCCTGCCTGGTCCACGAAGAAAGGGTCTACTTCGGCTCGAGGGACAGGAACGCCTACTGCGTTGACATGCTCACGGGGAAGGAGATATGGAGGTTCCAGACAGGCGATTTCATCGCTTCCTGTCCCGCCGTCCACGAGGGGATCCTTTACATAGGAAGCTACGACGGCTACCTTTACGGCCTGAACGCGGAGACGGGCAGGGAGGTCTGGAGGTTCAGGACCGGGGGCAACGTGACCAACAAGCTTCCGTTCAGGATCGAGAACGGCACGCTCTACTTCGGGTCTCACGACAACAACCTCTATGCGCTGAACCTGAAAACCAGGCAGGAGGTGTGGAGGTTCAAGACCGGCCATTCGGTCGTCTGCAGGCCGGCCATGGAGAACGGGAGGATATACGCGGTCTCCTGGGACTCGAACCTTTACTGCCTCTCCCTTCAGGGCAAGGAGGTGTGGAGGTTCAAGACCGGGGACAGGATAGGGTCGCTGGAGCCGGTGTTACATGAAGGGGCGGTCTATTTCCCATCCTCCGACGGGAACGTGTACGCAGTTTCAGAGGACGGGAAGGAGCTTTGGGAGTTCCAGACGGGGGGGATGGTCTGGGGCTCCTGCATCTTTCACAAGGGCCTGCTCTATTTCGGATCCTGGGACTGCTACGTTTACTGCCTGTCCGCCGGAGGGGAGGAGATATGGAAGACCCAGACATCCACCAACACCCCCTGTGCCTTCCACGAGGACGTGGAGGTGGAGTTCAAGGTCAGCGAGGACACCCGCGAAGAGGTGCAGGAAGAGGAGAAATACAGGGAAGGCCCGGCCCAGGAAATCCAGGAGAACGTCTACGTCATGAAGAGCGAGTACGTCACGAAAAGCGAGTACGCGTGATAGCCTTTCTAAATTTTTCACTCTTAAAAAACTTACTGATATTCCATATTCTATGGTAGACGGACAGGTTCCTCGGGATACAACGAGACAGTTGGCCTCTCAGCAGTATGGCCAGCCAGTCGTGAACGAAAGGATAAAGATCGATACTGATTATGAGAAGGAGAATATAGGATTTCCCGTAGAGAACGGGACGATAAGGCTTTCCAAAGGCAGGGATTTGAGCATTCAGCTGACCTTCGATGCTATTCTTGGTGAAATGAGTTATGTCGACAATTTCATAAATTCCGGGCTGATCGAGGGAAGAGAATTGAAGGATGTTCTCTATGAGATGAAAGTGTACGCAAATACGGGCATTCCTCTCGAGCCCTCGATAGACGTGGATGTCTCTTCATCAGGGGAACCTGTTTACAGGGGAGGGATTTCCCTTAATGTCGGCCAGCTTGTGAGTGATTATTTAAATCTGATCAGGAAAGACAGGATGAACCTCCGCCTGGAAGGACACGTTGCAATAAACAAGGACGCCCCGAAGGGAGGAAAGGATCGTTTTGTCTGGGTCAGGGGGTCCGGTGAACTGGGCGACGGATGGAAGGTAGGCGGGATGAGCAGGTTTTACATTGACAAGAAACCTAAAAACCTCTGGATATACAAGCAGATAGCAAAAAACACGGGACTGGAGTTTAATTACTGGGACCTTCCCGGGAAAGATGAATATCTGATCACATTAAGAAAGGATTTATGATTCCCTATTTCCCGAAAATTATCTCCACTATCTCCCCGTCCGAGAGTTCATGATCGGCCCCGATCTTCCTTTTCGTCCCGGATTCTATCCCCCCTATGAACTTGTCGGCCATGTCCGAATGGACCTTCCCGGCGAATTCCTTCAGGGTGATCCTGTCCGGAACGAGCAGCGCATCCGGGAGCACGTTCCCCTTCTTGTCGGTGAGATGGCCGATGTTCGCCACGGGGTAAGCCACTATGTATTTCAGGAGATCGAAAACCGCCGAGTCCAGGCACTTCTGGACCCCCGTCGAGCCGAATTTTTCGAGAACCTGCGACCTTATGAATTCGAGAGCTTTCTTCTGTTTCTCGTTCATCCCTTCCTCTTTCGTTATTTTAAAATCCTTCTCCCCCGGTACGTATTCGACGAGACCGTGCTTGGCGGCCTCCTTGAGGGCGAGCTCGCTCTCGGCCGAGCAGGGGATTATCATGTAATCCGGGAACCTCTCCTTCAATCGCCTGAGATTCTCCCCGGAGCCCGGGACGTCTATCTTGTTGGCGGCTATGATCATCTTTTTTGAGAGCTTCCTCAATTCAAATGCGAATCTCTTCAGGTCCTGCTCAGACCACTGGGCAGGGGTTTCCTCAGGGAGCCCGGTTTTTTTGAGGGCCGAGGAGACCTGGTCTTCGTTGATCTTGAGCCCGGTGAACTGGATCGCCACGCTCTCAACGAGCTACTTCTTCTGCATCTCCACGTCCTTCGCGAATTTCGCCCAGTTTTTCTTTAGAAGGCCAAAGAACCATTCCCCTATCTCGTTTTCAAGGAACTCCACGTCCTTCGAGGGATCGTACGTTCCCTTCCCCACCGATTCCCCCTGGTCGTTGGTCGATCCGGACACGTCTATCACGTGTATGAAGGCGTCCGCCTGCCTGAGATCGTCCAGGAACTGGAGGCCGAGTCCCTTGCCCAGGTGGGCATCAGGAACGAGTCCCGCGACATCCAGCAGCTCGACAGGGATGAACCTCTTCCCGTTCACGCAATAACCGTGATTGGGTTTGCATCTGACCCCCGCCTTTTTTTCCGGGCATTCGGCCTTGACGAAACCTATCACTATGTTTGGCTTGATTGTGGTGAATGTCCTGTTGGAGATTTCAATCTCCGCGAGGCTCATCGCCTTGGCAAAGCAAGTTTTCCCCACGTTGGTTTTTCCTATCAAACCTATAATCATTTTTTCACCTTAAATGATTGAATCATAGCTTTTTAACCTTCCTGATGGGAAACTCCCTGAACTCCCTGATTATCGATTTACCCCGTTTAATCCTCGCGAGAGCTTCCGCGGTGAATTTCGCCCCCCTCAGGGCGTTGTGAGGATCAGGCTCCGGCGGGAGCCCCACGTTCAAGAGTATCTCGTTCAGGCTGAAGATCAGGTTTCTCTCGTACAGTTTCCTGTCCACCCCGAGCTTTTCCGAAAAGATGTTATGGAGATCGGTGACGTTCTTCCGGAAGGGGAACGGAATCCCGGACATTCTCGCGGCGGAGCGGAGGAAGGAATAGTCGAACCTCGTATAGTATCCCCCCAGCACCCTTGACCCGACTTCCTTCGCCCATTCCAGGAATTCCTTCATGATGTCCTTGGGGGATTTCGGGTTTTTTCTGATATCCCTCATCGTAAATCCGTTGATCCTGAGGGCATTGCCGTCGATCTCCGCCCCCTTCCAGACCGTGCACTCCCCGTAGAACTGGTCCTTTGGGTCGGAGAAGTTCAGGGCCCCGATGCTGAGGATGGAATTCCTTTCCGGGTCAAGCCCGGTGGTCTCCACGTCCACTATTATCATGGGATCAGCATACCTTGCCTTCGATTCCGTTTTCCACCCTTACCTCGTCCTTACCGGTCTTCAGTTTCTTCCCCTTGTAATAGACACCGTCCTTCTTTGCAAGGATTTCAAGG
>CAZEXF010000040.1:0-1681 GCA_964516855.1 uncultured archaeon
TTTTCTCGGCCATAGAATTCACGGATTATCAATATTTGTCCGAGTGACTTATAAAGTTTGTGAACTTTTAAGCCTTCCCTCGCAATAATAAATATGAAAAAATTATCAGAAATTCTTCACCTGAAAAAAGAAACAGGTCCCAGAGCGCCTTTCACGGGATATACGCCAAAACCGGATGCGGGCTGGGTTCCGATTGATGAGATGCCCGTGTATGTTCAGGCAATTTTAAGGGGCTCACAGCCCAGATAAAGCGACAGGAAGAGACAGTATCACAGCGATACCTTTTGTTTTCAGTCAGGGGTCACTTCTCCCAGGCATGGCAGAGGAACTCCTGGGGGACGACACCCTTGGAGTGCATCAGCCTGCAGATCGAGCAGAACTCCCTTCCGAAGTCGTCCCTCGAGAACGAGCCGGTCACAATCTTCCTCGTCATGCTCTCGATCCTGGCTATCACGTCCGGATCGTCCTTTATCATCTTCACCCGCTTCCCCCTCAGCTCCCTCTTGTACTGGGAGACGGCCGGCTGGGTTGTCTCCATCAGGACGGCGACCTGGGTCTGGGACAGGGAATGGTCCGACATCATCTTTCTGGCGATTATCGCGCGGACGGCTGGGAGAATCTCCTTCGAGACGTATTCGCAGGCAAGCTTCATGTGATGTCACCGGATTTTTTTAATTGGAATCAGGCTTTATAAATAACACCGTTATGGATACCCACGGATACCTAAGTTTTAAAAAAATAAAATTAAACTTCCCGAGTCAAAGACCGCCGCTTTCAACGGAAGCACGAACCATGGTCCGGCGTGTTCAGGTGTTTATCTGGTCGTCGAAGGTCGTGATCTCGTGCTTCAGGGAAACAAGCAGGTTGTTCGTCTTCTCCAGAGACTTGAACATCTGTTCCTTCTCCAGGTTCAGGTTCTTTATCTGCTCCATCAGGGAAAGCTTCGTGGATTCCAGGCCCGCCTTGTCTTCCTTCAGGTGGGAAATCTTGTCCTGAAGCCCCTTCACTTCCCTCTCCTTTACGTTGAGCTCGTTCTGGAGCTTGACCTTCGTATCCTTCAGGTGCGAGATCACGTCTTTCAGTTCTATCTCCTCGTTGATGAGCTGCCTCGTCTTCTCCTCAAGCTGCTTCTTCGCTTCCTTGATGTCCAGGGCCTTTATGACATCAGTGTTAAGGGTTTCAAGGATGCCTTTGAGCTCCCTGTGGACATGCTTCTGAGAAACTTTCTTCATTTTTTGATTGGACATTTATTCACCCCAACATTAAATATTAGGTCAAGGCCATATTTAAGTGGAATTCTTCCGAAGGCTCTTGCTTTTGCTGATTATCCCTATTATGTCCTCCAGCTGGCTGTTGATGCTCCGGATCACGTCCGAGGTGGGCCCCGCGGGACCGGGATATTCGCTGCCGCTTTCCCCGGCGCTCTCCGTTACCGGCTCCCTTGCGGGCTCTTCCGGCTCCTCGTGCCTCGGCTCCGGCTCCCTTGCGGGCTCCGGTTCCGGCTTCTTCAGCTCCTTTTCTAGATCCTTCGCGCTGGGAAGCTCCCTACTAGGCTTGGGGGAAGGCCTCTTCTCTATCTTCTTCCCGGAATCGTCCACGTCGGTCCATCCGCCGTAATGGTATGAATACCTGTAATGTTTGTTGAAGTCGCTGCTTATCTTCCTGGTCTTTTCCCCTATGT
>CAZEXF010000040.1:1691-9286 GCA_964516855.1 uncultured archaeon
TCCCTGATGCGTTCCTTCAGTTCGGTGTTCTCCTTCTCGAGCCCGTCTCCACCGTATTCGGCCATATAGAATATATGGAAATAATTGTATATAAAAAAGGGCGTGTAAAGGGAACCGCTCAGATCATCCCCAGTATCTTCCTGACGGTTTCGATGTCTTCTTCCAGGCCCTTTGTCCCGTGCTCGTTGATTATTTCTGCCCGGTTTCCGGTCACCTGCAATACCGGAACGTGATTCCCCCTGTAGAAAGAGGTGACGTCAGTATTGGGGGGCTTTCCCGCATATGAACTGAAATTTTCCGGGCCGAGCAGGGCGGCAATCTTATCCGCGTCGAGACCGGGTCCAAGTTCATAGCTGACCTTTTTCATGATAAGAGATGGCAAGTTAATTTTTAAAAATGGATATTGTCATCAGGAAACATTCTTTTTAATACGCCTTTCGCAGGGAATGTTTTCCGCAGAGATTGAAGAACTCAATGGAATCAGAACTCTTCCCCGGTGCCCCAGAGGTCAACCACGTCAATGATGACGTCTTTGTCGTAAAGATGGGACAGGACCGGATCGAACTCCTCGAGCCTCATGTTGAACGAGAGATGATCCCTGCCGCCGGAGAAATTGACCAGGAGAGAGGGGTTCCTCCGGCTCTGCCAGAAGCTGCCAGCATCGATGACTACCTTGTCGCCGTCATTCAGCCCGAAGGGCCCTATGTCGCCGCTCTCCATGAGACCACTGAGGTTCTCCCTTCCCTGGGCGGCCGCTTCCACCACGTCCCTGGCCGGCGTGAGCTTTTTGATGACTTTTTTCGGCAGCCTCACCCCGATCTTGCTTTCGGCGTTCCTGGTGAACACGAAATAGGTGTTGTTCCTG
Source organism: uncultured archaeon (assembly GCA_964516855.1). Taxonomy (GTDB): domain Archaea; phylum Aenigmatarchaeota; class Aenigmatarchaeia; order QMZP01; family QMZT01; genus CAZEXF01. Next base: position 2,557 of record CAZEXF010000040.1, read on the forward strand.
CTACCGGGCGTCGCGTAAACGAGGGTGATGGCAACCTCTTCCGGTTCATAGCCTATCTTGAGCTTGCCCTTGTCAGGGGGGTGGAGCCAGAATTCTGCGTGGTATCTAAGCTCTTCCATCTTGTCCAGGAATTCCCTGATGCCGTGGCCTTCGTAAATCCGCAGGAATTCCGGTTTTCCCGGGAGAAGGAACCCTCCTTTCCTTATTTTCCTGATCTTGTTTTCATCACCGGAACGGTATGCGGAGGCCGTTCCCCCCATCCCGTCAGTGACGTATTCCTTTATCAGGGGCATTATTGCCGCGATCTCGTCGTATTTTTTCGACAGCCTCCTGAACCCTCTGTAAATCCTCCGGGGAGTGCCGGCGAATTCGCGAGAAAGCCTGTCGGTATGGCTGATGCCTCTCTTCCGCATAGATTAATTCTTGCCGGCGATACTTATAAATCTTATATTTTTTGTCTCTTTTAAGTGGTTACATATGATGAGACTCGACGTCAAAATATATTTTCAAAACCAGCATTTCAAAAAAATGTTTTGCAGTATAGAAATTCTTATATACCCCCTCCGGCATACTATATATTGCGTTCTAGGAACGGTTTAAACACAATATGTTGTGTTATTTGACCGGTAGTGAAAAACGCCGTTATATGGACGGGATGACATGAAATGCCCTTACTGCTCTTCGCAGGAATCGAAGGTGGTCGACAAGAGGATCACCCCGGACCAGAAATCCTTCAGGAGGAGGAGGGAGTGCCTCTCATGCGGGAAGAGGTTCACGACTTATGAAAGGGTGGAGAACGCCGACCTGATAATAGTCAAGAAGGAAGGCAAGAGGGAAAGCTTCGACAGGCAGAAGCTGAAGTCGGGCATAATCAAGGCCTGCGAGAAGACACCCGTCCCGGTCGAGGATATCGACAGGGTAGTGGACGAGATAGAAATGGAACTGAGAAAAAAGGATTCAGTGGAGGTTCCCAGCAAGTCAGTCGGCCATCTCGTCATGAGGAAGCTGAAGAGGCTGGACAAGGTCGCCTACATAAGGTTCGCTTCGGTATACAGGGAATTCGCGGACCTGGAGGATTTCGAGAGCGAGCTTAAGAAGGTCATGAGGAAATGAGCATGGATCTGAAAGAGGCGCAGAGGATCGTGAAGGAGTTCGCGGAAAGGAAGGGGTGGAAGGACGAGCCCGGCATAGACAAGTTCGATCATATTCATGAAGAGCTCATCGAGATGAGCCAGCACCTGAGATACCTGAATCTCGGGGAAAGGAAGAAGGCGCTGGAGGACAAGAGGGAGCTGTTCGAGGACGGCATAGGGGACGTCCTTTTCGCGGTCCTCAGGCTTGCCAACCAGCTGAAAGTCGACGCCGAGAGGGCGTTCGGAATCACCCGGAAGGAGGTAGAAAGGAAATACTCCGGGAAGGGAAGGGAGCATAACATCCCCTTCGCGGTTGAGAAAAGATAACTGAGAGGTGTTTGGGAATGACGGTTAACAAGATAAAGAAAAGGGACGGGAGCGTTGTCGGTTTCGAGAAGGAAAAGATCACGAATGCCATTTTCAAGGCGGCGAAGTCGGTCGGCGGGGAGGACATGGAGCTGGCCGGGAGGCTCACGGACGAGGTGGTCCGGCAGCTGGAGGGAAGGTTCCGGGAAGAGGTCCCGAGCGTGGAGGACGTCCAGGACACGGTGGAAAAGGTCCTGATAGAGAAGGGGCACGCAAAGACCGCCAAGGCATACATACTCTACAGGCGGGAAAGGGAGGACGTCAGGGAGTCCAAGATGATGCTCGGGGTGAAGGACGAGCTCAAGCTTTCCGTCAACACCATCAAGGTTCTCAAGTCAAGGTATCTGCTGAAGGACGAGGAAGGGAACGTGACCGAATCCACCGGGGAGTTCATAAGGAGGGTCGCCAGGCACATAGCCCTCACGGAGATCCTCTATCACGAGAACGTCTATGACAGGGAAAGGGAGCAGACGGTAAAGGACGTGAAACCGCCGGAAGACGTTCCCGAGAAGCTCAGGGAGCTGGACCTCAACGTTTACGACGTCAGGATGCTCTACAGGGCCTACAAGAGGATGAATGCCAGACGAATGATGAAGGTGAACTTCCTGGAGCTGACCGAGATAGTGAAGAGGAGATGGGACTTCGTAAAGAATAGGCAGGACGAGTACTTCGGGCTGATGAGCAGGTTCGAGTTCCTGCCAAACTCGCCGACTCTCATGAACGCAGGCGCGCCGCTGGGGCAATTAAGCGCCTGTTTCGTTCTACCGGTAGGGGATTCCCTGGACAGCATATTCGATTCCCTGAAGCAGACGGCTCTCATCCACCAGAGCGGAGGGGGGACGGGTTTCTCCTTCGCCGGGCTGCGCCACAAGGGGGACATGGTCAAATCCACCAAGGGGATCGCCTCGGGGCCCCTCTCCTTCATGAGGGTGTTCGACGTGGCGACCGACGTGATAAAGCAGGGAGGATGCATATCAGCGAAAAGCCTCGTGCGGACAGACAAGGGCGTCGTTCCGATGGCCAGACTGCTTAACTGCCCTTCAATGGGGAGCAACCCGACAAGGCATCTCGTGTACACCAACGGGGATTTCGAAAGGGCTTTTCTGGCGGAGGACAACGGCATGGCCGACGTTTTCAGGATCAGGACGGAAATCGGGACGGAGATAGACCTTACCTATAACCACAAGGTCCGTATTGTTGACAGAGAAGGAAAATTCGCCTGGAAGGAGGCGCAGGAATTGAAAAAGGGTGATTGGATAGTTCATGTCCTGGGGGGTCATTCAGGACAGGACATTGATCTCCCATTAATAAAACTAAAACAACATTTCAACGCGAACAGGATAAATCTGCCGTCTGAAATGAATCCTGAACTGGCTGAATTGCTGGGAATATACATGGCGGACGGCTGCCTTAGTTCGGGAGGAAGAATTATTTTCTCAATAAACAAGAATGACAAGCAGGTAAGAGAAAGAATCGAAGAATTGATGCTGAAGCTGTTCAATCTAAAGCTTGGAATGGTCCATGAAAAGGAGAACGACAATTCGGAAAACCTCATATTCTATTCAAGAGATCTTTGCAAAATATTCGGTGAGTTCGGATGGGAAAAGAATAACTCTCTCAACGCATTCGTTCCCGCCCACATATTCGAATCTTCAGCAGAGAGTGCAAGGTCATTCTTAAGGGGGTTGTTTGAGAGCGACGGGGACGTCCATTCAGACGGATATCCGAGATTGTATTCGGTCTCTGAACGGTTGATGAAGGATGTTCAGCAGTTATTGTTTGGTCTTGGGATCGTATCGAATACACATTCTTATCGTTCAAACAACAGGTTTGGAAGGAATCCGGTTTTTCACATGAATATAGTTCAGGAAAGAAGTATTAAAGAATTCATAGATAAAATCAATTTTATTTCGGACAGGAAAAGGGAGAAACTTTTGAAAAGGCAGAAGAAAAGGAATTTCATCTGTAACGATGTCATTCCTAACACCGGGAAGCTCCTGAGAAAATTATACGGCGGTCCCGGAAGGGGCTGCGGGAGGGGAAGGTCAAAACTCGGTTCGAACAGGCGCCTCTACCGTGACGTACAGCATTACCTGGATGGCATAAAAGAGAACAGCTCCAGGAACCTGACCAGGATGAGACTGAGGAAGCTGATGGAAAAACACCCGGAACTGGACGATCCCGGGCTGTCAAAAATTGCCAGCGACGAATATTTCTACAGCAGGGTAAAGAACATCGGGACGAACAGGGTGTACACAATGGACATAATGGTCCCGACCAAGGAGCATTTCGTTGCGAACAGCATTCTCGTTCACAATAAAAGAAGGGGCGCCAACATGGGCATACTGAGCATCCACCATCCCGACGTCCTGGAATTCATCTCCTCGAAGGATTCGGAGAACAGGATACTCACCAATTTCAACATATCCGTCGCCATAACCGACGAGTTCATGGAGGCCCTCAAGAACAACGGGGAATACGAGCTGAGGAACCCGAGGACGGGGGAGTTGGTCAAGAAGCTTTTCGCCAGGCAGGTCTGGGAGATGATAACATACCAGGCCTGGAAGACAGGCGACCCCGGAGTCATATTCATAGACGAGGTGAACAGGCACAACCAGACCCCGCACATCGGGAGGATCGAGTCGACCAATCCCTGCATAGCCAGGGACAACTGGGTCCATACCGATAGCGGGCCGTTACAGGTCAGCGACCTCCTCGGTTCCCGGTTCAGGGCAAGGGTGAACGGGACGGACATGCTGACGGGGGACCAGGGATTCTTCAGGACGGCCAGGAAGGATGTATACAAACTCAGCACCAGGGAAGGTTATTCCCTCAGGCTCACCGACGACCATCCCGTACTCAAGGTGAAAAGGATGACCAGGGACCGCATCGAATCCGAGTGGTGCAGGGCGGGCGATCTCGTTCCTTCGGACAGGATACTCCTCCACGACCACGGCCGGAACCCGGAATGGGAAGGGAAGAAGACATGGGAAGAAGGATACCTTCTCGGACTCCTTGTCGGCGACGGGACGCTGAAGAAGGACAGGGCCGTGCTTTCCGTGTGGAACGGGAATGGCGGCGGAAAGGGTATAATGGAAACGGCTCTCAGGGCGGCCGAAAGGCTGCCGCACAGGAAGGATTTCAGGGGCTGGTCAGAAGTGAAGGGCCGGAACGAGCACCGGATGTCCCTGTCCTCCCTGAAGAAGCTCTCGGAATCCCTCGGGATGAGAAACGGAAGGAAGGCGATCACCCCTCCGATGGAAAAGACGTCGAGCGGTTTTTACAGGGGTTTCCTCAGGGGCTTCTTCGATTCTGACGGGACCGTTACCGGAAGCCAGAAGAAGGGCGTGGGCGTCAGGCTTTCCCAGTCCGACCCGGAGAGGCTGGAGGCGGTCCAGAGGATGCTGCTCCGCCTGGGGATCGCATCGAGGATATACAGGAACAGGCGAAAGAAGGGAACCAAGGAATTGCCCGACGGAAAGGGAGGGAGCAGGAAATACCCTACCAGGGCACAGCACGAGCTGGTGATCTCGGGCGCGAACATAAGCCTGTTCTCCGAGAGGATCGGCTTCAGCGACGGCGCCAAATCGGAAAGGCTCCGGAAGCTTCTGGAAAGGTACAAGAGGAGGCTGAACAGGGAAAGGTTCACCGCCACGGTGTCCGAGCTTCTCCCAGAGGGGATCGAAGATGTCTTCGACGTCAGGGTCCCCGGCATGCACGTTTTCGACGCGAACGGCTTCCAGATACACAACTGCGGAGAGCAGACCCTGCTTCCCTACGAGTCCTGCAACCTGGGGAGCGTGAACCTCTCGAAGATGCTGACGGAGGAAAAAGAAATAGACTGGGAGAAGATGAAGAGGACGACGGAGATGGCTACGCACTTCCTGGACAGCGTGATCGACGCCAACAGGTATCCCATCCAGCAGATCGAGTTCATGACCATGGCCAACCGGAGGATAGGCCTGGGTGTGATGGGCTTCGCCGAGATGCTCGTACGGATGGGGATACCCTACGCCAGCGAAAGGGCGCTGGAACTGGCCGGGAAGATAATGAAGTTAGTCACAGAGACCGCGAGGGCCTATTCCGTCAGACTGGGAAAAGAGAGGGGCAACTTCCCCAACTTCAGGGGGAGCGTCTGGGAAAAGAGCGGGTACAAGGACATGAGGAACTGCGCCGTCACCACCATCGCCCCGACCGGGACGATAAGCATAATCGCCAATACCTCATCCGGGATCGAGCCCCTGTTCGCGGTCGTTTTCGTGAGGAGGAACGTGCTCGGGGGTGAGACCGAGCTGCTGGAGATAAACCCGCTTTTCGAGCAGTACGCCAGGAAGCACGGGTTCTACTCGGAGGAGCTGATGAAGAAGGTGAGCAAGACCGGATCGCTCCACGGTATCGAGGGAATCCCCGAAGACGCAAAGAGGCTTTTCGTGACGGCACACGACATCGGCTACGAGCACCACATAAAGATGCAGGCGGCCTTCCAGAAGTACACGGACAACGCCGTATCGAAAACGATCAACCTCAGGTCCGAGGCCGGGATAAGCGACGTGGAGAACGCCTACCTTCTGGCGCACAAACTGAATTGCAAGGGCATCACAATCTACCGGGACCAGAGCAAGGTCCAGCAGGTGATACACCTCGGGAAGGGCAAGAAGGAGGAAGAGGAGAAGAAGACCGTGATCAACGGCGAGGAAGGGGAAACCCTCAAGGAATCGGACGAGACCTGCCCGGTGTGCAAGTCAAAGTTGTATTCTGCCGAAGGCTGCTTCACCTGCCTCTCCTGCGGGTATTCGAAGTGCGGATAGTTTATTTAAACTCGGCAGGTCAAAATTTATCCATGAAAGATATAGAGGGCGTGGTCGAAGATATCAGGAAGGAGAAGGGGGTCGAGGCCATATTCCTTTTCGGCTCGCGGGCCTCGGGAAGGCCAAAGCCCTATTCCGACATTGACTTATGCGTAATAACCGGGGAGAAGGCGAAAAGGGAAATGATACTGAGGAACTCGTCCGATAAGATCGACACGAGCATCTTCTGGGACCTTCCCCTGAATGTGAGGTTCCGGGTCCTGGGGGAGGGAAAACCGCTGTACGTCAAAAACGAGCTCAACATGCACAGGATAAGGGTCAGCACGGTCCTTCAGTATCTCGATTTCAAGCCCATTCTGGACAGGCATTTTTCAAGGATTCTGGGTAGTTAGCATGTATGACAGGGAAAGGGTCGGGAAAATC
>CAZEXF010000041.1:0-9175 GCA_964516855.1 uncultured archaeon
GGTCGTACTCCTGGTATTTCTGGCTTCTCTTTAAGGATTCCTCCGCGAGCCTCCCCGCCGATTCCTCCGTGTACGTAATGACGCATTCCTTTTCATCTTCGTCATAGACGCATCCGGCCGCGCCGTTGACCTTTCCGCAGTCTGCCTGGCAGTCACCTTCCGGCTCCTCCCCCTTTTCGTGGCACCTGCAGTCGCACCCGCTCAGGACGCATTCCTTTTCCCTGCAGACGCTCTCCTCGTGGCAGAATCCGGGCTCCATTATCCGGGAGCACCTCTCTTCCGAATATCCTGGAGAGACCGGGCTGCATTCGACTATCTCCCCCTCGGGGGTCACGACGTCGAATCCCCTTCCGGGTTCGGAATAGACGACCATGAGACTCCTGTCGGCGCATATGCGGACGCTCCCGACCTCCGGGTCCTCGCAGTAGGGAACCGCCTTCTGGACCAGGAAACCGGTGAGGCATCCGCTGCTGGCCACTATGAACAACAGCCCGAGAAGAATTATGGCCGTCCCGAGTTTAGCATTCACCATTCTATTCCTTTGGGGCAAAATTTTATATACTTTCGTCATGGGAAAGTGAAGAAATCATATCTTTCAGCCGGCGATGTCCGTCACGTTCGAGAGGAAAAATTTTATTAACCCCCGCTCGACATAAATAATATGCAAAGGATCAAGGCCGTGATAATCTTCATCATAGGGATGGCGATAGTAGCTGCGGGCGCGATAATCTTTCTGTTCTATCCCGGGGTTTTCGGCGAAAACTACAGGACGTATTCCTTCGGGATGATGATAGGCGGTCTTTTTCTCGTGGCCGTGGGATCGGTCAGGGGGAAGAAGAAGCTGACGGAGCACAAGATGAAGAAGGACCCCTTCGAGAAGATGCTGAAGAAGATGGACAAGGAGAAGAAAACCGTCAACAAGAAGGAGAGGATCGAGAACGAGAGGTTCTTCCAGAAGCTCGGCTTCACGCCCTCCTTCTCCAGGAATAATCCGGTGACGCAGGCGGGAAACGAGAAGGTCGTGCGCGTCCTTATATGCCCCGGCTGCGGGGCTGAGAACCCGGAGACGCATTCCTTCTGCTCCGAGTGCGGGAAGCTGATCAAGTCCTACAGGAAGCCTCCAAAAAGCCCTGACATACAGGCGATCAGGGGGATGGTCAAGACCGGAGCGAAGGTTCCCGGGAAGGCGAAGACGAAGAAGGGAAAACCCGGCGGAAAGAAGCGTGCGGGGAAACCTGCTAGGAAACCGGTGAAGAAGGCGGTTGCCAAAAAGCCCGCAAAGAAACCACTTGTGAAAAAGCCCGCTAAAAAGACAACGAAAAAACCGAAGGCAAGTAAACCGAAAAAGAGGCCGAAGGGAAGGAAGAAATAATCTTTAAATAATTACTACTTATTAGTTAATTATGGCTAATGCATTGACGAGGAAGACGGGAGAACTTCTCCCGAGAAACAGCTGCCATGTTTATTCGGACAGCTGGGATTCCAACAATAAAATACTGTTCGATCCGCTTTCAGAGCTCATGGGAGACCAGCTCAGGTTCCCGCCGGAGGAGATCGGGCGGAGGCTGGCCGCTTCCCGGAGGATGAACCTGCTTTATTACGAGCAGGAAAGTGCCGGCACCCCTCCTTATAAAAAATATTTCCACCTTCCGGAAAGATTGCTGAAAGCGAATCCGAAAACTGAATTGATGGAGGAATTCAGGGAGATAGTGAAGAAAAAATACGGCTCATACTCCCTTGCAGACTCCTATCCGCACGAGGCGATCAGCTATTTCAGTCTTCTGGGACCGAAGCTGCTCGGAAACGTCAAATCAAAGGAGTTCAGGAAGGGGATAGGCGGTTACTACGGCGTTACGATAGACACGCCTTTCCTTGACGGGAACGGGTTCCCGGAGATAGCCTCGGTTGTCTGCCAGGACGGGGGACAGTTCCACATCAGGGCCGACAAGGGAGCCAGGACAAAGGACGGGAAGATTTACTACTATCACCTCTGCCCGCATTCGTTCACGTTGCTGAACCAGTTCAGGGAATGGTGCAACCACAGGAAAAATCCGAGATACCAGAGAAAGGGGCCGGAAATAGAGGATCCGGAATCACTGGAAAGGCATCTTTCGAGGGGGTTGTTCACCCCCTATTCGTTCCCGAACAACTGGAAATTCAGGGACGGAAAATTCTATGCCGACGACCCCAACCTGGCCTCGCTAGAGGATGACGCGAGAATAGCGTATCTGACGTGGAAAGGGGAAGGGAGCGGGTATTTCCACGTGAACAGGATGCTTTTCACGATTCCGGAGACGCTTTCCCCGATGTTCAACAAATGGGCGCAGAAAGGAAGGATCAGGCGCGAGGCGGTCGTGCACGGAAGGAAGGTGAAAAATATCAGTAAAAACGAGCTTGAGATGGAGAATCACGTGATGCTCCAACTCCGGAGGATATTCCATGACAATGGCTGCAGGCACAACGGGTATGCCGTGGAGATGAGCAAGGTCGGATGGATTTACGAGAACGATAAGCGCATCTATACCATGTTCAGGTGCGACGAGGGGATATTCTACACGATCAGGGAGAAAAATAATGGAATGGGCCCGATCAACCCGACGGGACAGGACAACAAATGCCAGAGCCCCCTCGAGTCTTACTGGTATCCGGGCTACAAGAGAAGGCACAGCGATCTCCTCATGAGGGAGACGGATTTCAGCCTGGAGATCCCCTCTGCAGTCAGGCTCCGAGTTGGCGGAAAATACAACAAAAACGTGCGCGTGGACGTCCCGGAGATGATCAGGAGGAAATGGAAGAAGGGCCTTTCGGAATCAAAGGACGTGAGGGGAAGCGGTAAGATAATCGAAAAGAAGCTGAAGAGGGCCAGGCTTTTTCTTTGAATACCCGATCCTTTTGTTGGGCTGAAAATAGAGCCAGAAAATATTTGTTTTGGAATGACTGAAGACATTTAATCTATAGTTCGCTTTAAACAGTAAATTCAAAAACTATATCGCCTGTGTATACTTTCTTATTTGAAAATGGACATCTTTCAAATCGTCTCTTCTTTTTTATTCTCTTGACCATTTTTTCTCCGGATTCCTTTATGACCTCTTTCAGCAGGTCCTCGGGTATGCATGCCATATGGTTTGTTGTCTTGGGAAAGCCGATGGAGTGGACAAATGCTTCACTCAGGATATTCTCTGGCCTGACTTTCCCCGGTGAGCCGCTTTCACCGGTTTCAGGGATATGGAAGCTCAATAAACGTCCTTCCTGGCAGACCGTGTTATTCCTGTCTAAATAAAGAAATCCGTTTAAATCTGTCTCACCCATGACGAGCCGGTCCCCTGCAATGTCGCACGCTGTAATGTTGTTGCTGTATTTTCCATTAGGATTGCCCATTTCCCATTCGGCGGCCGGCTTCCCCTTTCCGATGTCCAACAGCCGGCAATGCAAGAGATTGTCATTTGAAAAAGAAATATTAGATGTCTGGAGGAGGAAGACGTTCCCCTTCCCGTTTTTGACGAGCTGCCCGCAGCTGAACGTCAGATCCTTGTCTTCATATATTCCGGGAACCCTTACCTCTTTTTTACGGTATCCGTTCTCTGAATCGAGCCTGGAAAGATAAAAATTCGTTACCGGGATGTTTTTCCAGTTTTTTACAGAATATCTCGAGAAGCTGTAAAGTATGTCCCCGTTCCTGTCAACGGCTATGTTCCTTGTCTCGCGGTCCTCGTTGACATCGCATGTAGGAAGACTCTTTATCGTCTTTCCGGTCTTTATCTCGACTATCCCGGTCTTTCCCGTGCCCTTCAGTCCGATCATTTTCCCGTCCAGCTCATCCAGCGACAGGATGATGTCATCGAACAGCGGGCCGGCCGATTCCCCCGTGAGCATGTTCCTTACCATGCATTGACTTCCGCCCTGTTTCAGGCTGTGCGCATAATAAACGTCATCGCCTATCAGTTTCACGGTGTATACGTACCCTTCGACATTGCCTATCAGGTAAGGCCTTTTCATCCCCGGGGCGAAGCCGAGGATCTGGTCGATCGATCCGTATACGATTCCGAAACCCTTCGTTCCTTCGGTCATATTATCCAATTAAAACAACAAGCTTTTTATTGCCATAAGAACTCTCACGGCAATCTTTTATAACCATTCTCTCAAATAATATCCATGAACAGATGGGGCAGGGTGGCCTTGGCGCTGATCATAGTCCTTTTCTCAGCCCTCTCGGTGATAATGGGGATATTCGGGGACCTCTTCTGGTTCTCCTCTCTCGGCATAGAGAGCGTCTACCTCACCATGTTCCTGACCTCGGTCTGGCTGGGGTTCGTCTTTTTCGCGGTTTTCCTCATCTTCGCCCTAGTCAACGTCAGGATCGCCAAAAGATCCTGCGGAGGGAAGAAGAAAAAGAACAGGGCCGTTGACGTCCCGGTAATAGCGCTCTCCTTCGTCCTGGCGGTCGTCACAGGAGCGGTGTTCTCCAGGTGGGATATCGTCCTGAAATACCTCAACGGCTCGGCCTTCTCGGTCACCGATCCGGTCTTCGGACTTGACATAGGATTCTACGTGTTCGAGCTGCCCTTTTACGGCATGATCGTCCAGTTCGTCTTCGTGACCCTGATCCTTTCGGCCCTGATCACCTTCGTTTCCTACGTCCTCTATTCCCAGTCCATCCGCAGGGAGGAGCCCCCCGAAACGGTCAACGTGATGGGCCCCCAGATGCCAAGCTACGTGATAGACTGGAAGAAGGTTCTGGGGAAATTCATGGCGCATCTCAAGGTACTTCTGGGAATGATTTTCTTCACCCTCGGATTCACCCTCATACTGGGCAGGTTCGGCATACTCTTCTCCTCCGCGGGAGCGGTATTCGGGGCGGGCTACACGGACGTCAACGTAATACTCCCGCTGGTGACCCTGCTTTCCGCGGTTTCCTTCATAATCGGCATACTGTTCATCGCCTTCGCCAGGAAGAAGAAGACGGGGATGATCGCGAAGCTCATCGGGGCGTTCGTCGCAATAGCGATCCTTGGGTCGCTGGCGGGCGGGGTCACACAGGCCCTGATCGTGGCCCCGAACGAGTTCAACCTTGAGAGCCCCTTCATAGAGAACAACATCCTTTACACCCTCAGGGCATACGGGCTCGATTCCGTGGAGGAGAGGGATTTCCGGGTGGATTACAATCTCACGTCCTCGGACATAGAGTACAACAGCGAGACGATAGACAACATACGTCTCTGGGACTGGAGGCCCCTCATCCAGACCTACAACCAGCTCCAGCTATTCCGGACATATTACAAGTTCTGGGACGTTGACATCGACAGGTATGAAATAGACGGCATCCGGAAGCAGGTGATGGTTTCTGCCAGGGGACTGGACTTTGAGGAACTGCAGTCGAAGGCGGATACCTGGGTGAACAGGCACATGGTATACACGCACGGCTACGGCCTGGTCATGAACCCCGTTGACAAGGTGACGGAGGAAGGTCTCCCCGAATTCTACATCAAGGACATCCCTCCGCAGTCGGAAAATTTCGAAGTAGACCAGCCTGCTATCTATTTCGGCGAGGGGCTCTATGAATACGCCCTCGTCAAGACTACCAACGAGGAGCTGGACTACCCGAGCGGTGACAAGAACGTCTTCACCGAATACGATGGAGAGGGGGGAGTCCCGCTTTCCGACATGTTCCGCAGGCTGGTGTACGCCTTCCGCCTGGGCTCGCTAGAGATACTCGTCTCCGGTGCGCTCACGCCCGAAAGCAGGGTGCTCCTGAACAGGGATGTGCTGGAAAGGGCGGACGAGATCGCTCCCTTCCTGTTTTACGACAGCGACCCCTACGTCGTCCTCTCCGGGGGCAAGATGTACTGGATGATCGACGCCTACACCGTGACGGACATGTATCCCTACTCCGAGCCGATAAGGGTGGGTAATGAAATGGCTTTCAATTACATCAGCAACTCCGTCAAGGTGGTTCTTGATGCCTACAACGGGGACATAGCTTTTTACGTGATCGACAGCGAAGACCCTGTCATAAAGGCCTACAGCGGCATATTCCCCGGGCTTTTCAGGGACTTCTCCTCGATGCCCGACGACCTCAAGGAACACATCAGGTACCCGGAGGACCTGTTCAAGATTCAGTCGCTCCTTTATTCCCAGTACCACATGAAAAACCCCAGGGTCTTCTACAACAAGGAGGACGCCTGGGTGATCCCCGACGAGATATACAGGGGCAGCAGGCAGCCGATGACGCCCTATTACATCACCATAAGGCTGCCCGGGGAGACCGAAGGGGAGTTCGTGCTAATGAGCCCGTTCACCCCCAGGGGGAAGGAGAACCTCATAGGCTGGATGGCGGGGAAGTCCGACCTGGAGGAGTACGGAAAGCTCGTCGTTTTCCGTTTCTCGAAGCAGGAACTCACCTACGGCCCTATGCAGATAGAGGCCAGGATAGACCAGGACACGGAGATATCCCAGAAGATAACCCTCTGGTCCCAGTCAGGCTCCGACGTGATCAGGGGGAATACCCTGATAATACCGGTCGAGAACTCGATCATATACGTGGAGCCCCTTTTCCTGGAGGCGACCGAGAAGGGGACGCTTCCCCAGCTCCAGAGGGTGATCGTTGCCTACGGCAACCAGCTCTCGATGCAGGAGACCCTCAGGAAGGCCTTGGACACCATATTCGGGGAGATTCAGCCTGAAGTCCCAAGCACCGGGCAGCTGCCCGAAGGCTCGGAGGACATACTCAGGGAGATCAGCGACAATTACGCCGCGGCCCGGGACGCCCTTAAACTCGGTGACCTGAGATCATATGCCGGTTACATAGACAGGATAGGGGAACTGGTGGAGAACTGGGAGAGCCTGTAGGGTTTTTCTTTTCTTTCGGAACAGAAACGCTTAAAAATTATAACATTGTTATATTCATTCTGGAAAGGATAGTGATCAGATGCATTCGGAATCCTCCCTGACGGTGAAGGACACCCTGGAACTGATAAGGAGCGGCCTTGTAGTAGAGCTGTGGGACGACGGTCTCCGGGAAAGCCTTGATTCAGAAAAATGCACCACGGCTGATATTTACGCCGCTGCCCTGGAAGGGATCGGAATACTGGGAGGGAATTACAGGGATTATGCCGTGAACAGCGTCATCTACAGGGACATGGCAGACCAGTTCGCCCGGCTTTTGGATAAAATGAGGAAGGGACAGGAAGTCGTCATCCGGGGAAAGGTCAGGATCTCTCCGGAAAAATACGAAATTCTTGAGCAGCCCTGTCCGTCTCAGTCCTTCGATTATTCCTGAAAAAACCGGGATTTCACTACCGGAGGCAAATCAAAACGTTGTTATAATCCTGGTTTGCAGACCGGCATACTGAAAGGATGTAATTGTTTAAAAACTTATTTTAAAAAATATATTTCTTGACCGTTTTTTCCCACAATATAAATGCATATATATCCGGGACTCCAAACATAATACATTATTTGGTAGGACGGGGTTGGGGTGTTATTTGTTGGCCCTTTTGGGCCACTTTCTTTTCTTTTGGCTTACAGTTGATTTCATAAAAATAATTTCCTCAATTTAGATTGATCATATGCTGGAATCGTACATACCTTTCAGGGATATTGCTCGAGAGATAAAAAATTATCTGAAAGAGGGAAAGAAAGACTTGGCAAGGAACATGCTTGGTTATACGTTATATGAGGCAGCCCTTTGTGGTAAAATGGTGCCGGCATGTCTGACCAGACTGAAAAATAAATTAGACCAGTAATGAAAGAATAAGATCAATAAACCCTTTTTATTTTCTCCTGCCATATTTCTATACATGGCCCCGAAGAAATCCCGGAAAATGGAAGTGAAAGTGATCGACATAACGCTCGATTCCAAGCTTTCCTACCTGATGAATTCTCCCCATCCCTTCTTCGAGACCCTCAAGGAGTTCTCCAACGAGGGCACCGTCCGCATCCACACCTTTGACAATTCCGCCGGGAGCGTCGAAAGCCTTCACCCCTCCGAGATCGAGACGGTGAAAAGGATCGCCTACCCTGAGGGAAACCCCGAGACGCTCGACGACCATTCGAACCTCGTCCTTCTGGCGGACCACATGAGGGAAGAGAGAGACTATTTCGTTACAAGCGACCAGTCCCGCCTTCTGAAAAGGGCCGCAGAGTTCAACCGGCTGGGAATAAGGATAAGGCCGGCCGACTCCTCGTTCCTGGAGAATCTCAGGAAGGAGACGGAAAGGAACGTCCCCCTCGAATGATTCCCCTTTTACCGAAACATTCCGGAGGGCTTATAAATCCCTCCCTGCGAATTATTAACTGATATGCCGGAAGACAAGATCACCCTGGACAGGGACACCTTCAAGACACTGGCCTCGGGGACGAGGGTGGACATCTTGAAATCCCTTGACAGGAGGAGGAAGACCCTGAGCGAGCTTTCCAGGCAGTTCGGGATGTCCGTATCCACGGTCAAGGAACACCTCCAGACCCTGGTGAAGGCCGGGCTGATCGTCCAGGACGACGACGGTCACAAGTGGAAGTATTACGATCTCACCAGGAAAGGGAAGCGCATCCTCCACCCGGAGGACACCCGGATATGGGTGCTCCTGGGGGTCTCGGTCCTCGCCATGGTAGGGATCGGGTACGACCTTTTCTCAAGGTATGCCATGCAGCCGGTGTTCTCCGCCGCGAGGGCGGGAGGGGAGGTCCTGAAGGAATCCGCGGACAATCTCGTACAGGCCCCGGCCAGCGCCCCGGAGGCGTTGGGCGAATCCTGGCAGATTGCCGCCTCTTCTCCATGGCTCCACATCCTGGGTCTAATCATTTTCGGGGTGATGATAGGGGTTTCCGTCGGGTACGTCATCATGGCCAGGAGAAGGGCGTCCAATCTTTTTTTATGAAACCTTGAAGAACCGGCAGAAAGTATGGAAAACGCTACAGCTAAAAATTGTATCTGACAGAGGGGTCGGGTTCATCGTAATAGATGACACGGAATTCGTCATGCCTTCTCTTCACGGCCCTTTCCTTATCGTCATCCGCCAGATAATGGATATCCACGTAGCCCACTTCCTTGACACCGATTTCATCCAGAAGCACTCTGATCTGGTCCCTCGTGTCGCCTATGTATCCCACCTTGTCAAAAGGCCCTCTCAGAAACTCCTCATTGAATCTCACATGGATAACGGGGGAAAGGTTTGAAAAT
>CAZEXF010000042.1:0-8831 GCA_964516855.1 uncultured archaeon
AGAATTCTTGAAGAAGAAGGGATATACTGCCAAGCAGGCAATCAGTGCGGTAGAGGCCTTTAAACTGGCAGAGAGTAGCAAGCCCAATGTGATCATGGCGAACCTGATTAACGGAGAAAAGGGAATTTTCACCGGCCTGCAAGCATGCAGACAAATAAGCGAGAATCTGGACGTCCCGGTGGTATGTTATTCGCCCCTAGAAGGAGACGTTCCTTTTATCGGTAAGAATAAAAAAATAACGGGAAATGTATTTGTCGACGGGATCGTTCCCAAAAATGCCGCAGAGATACACGGCGCCAAGGAATACCTGGAAAACCCGCTTGGGAAGGGAAACATGTCTTCGATGCTGGATTCCATCAAGAAATACTTCTGATTTTCGTTTTCAGCCCGCTTTTTTCAGAAAATGCAGAAGACGCTCCCTGTCTTCTCTGATCGGTATTTTGTCGGCCTTGATACCGATGCCCATATCCAGAAGATAATCCCTCGCCTCTGTGTATCCCATCTTCCTTTTTCCCGCAACAAGGCATAACCCCATGAAATCGTTAATAAGGGCCGGTTTGCTCTCATCGAAAAGGGCATGGTATCTTTCGGGAAGGTCGAAAGCGCTGACCAGGATGAGGTCACTTACCCTTTTCGACTTCAGGACAGAGTCGGCGCATATCCTGAATTCGATCCTTTTTCCCATGATTTCTATCCCGGGAAAATCACGGGGTGTCTTTATTTCGTTCACCCCCTCGGGATCAGCCTTCATCTCGTCCTCGTACTCGTTCTGGTATTCGTAACTTATTCTCTTTTCCTGTAAGTGTTTCTGCCGGACGTCGAATGATGAATTGTTCAGCATTTTTTCATAATCGCCAGCGCATTTCAGATCTTTCCCGTTTTTTGATATCAAAAAGCCCGTGTTCTTCGCTTTTTTCTCTGCCCCGATTCTGAAAAGGGGGAAAAACACGTGGAAATTCTCCACCCCGCGAAGTTCATTCTTGATCAGCTCCGTCCCTTCACCGATCTCCTCCTGCGTGTATTTTTCGGAGAGCGCGTTTTCGTTAAAGACGGCGACGGTGTAATCCCCTTCCTTTTCTGCTATTTCGCGGACACGGTCCGAAAGGCGGGGAAAGGTGACGAGATTGTACATCAGGCCGGTGTCCAAGTATATGCCGATTCTGTTCCTGGTCATGTATAAAAAATCGCGCAAAGAGTTTTAACCTTAATTGTTCTTGTTCGGAAGCTTTATCCCCATGACCTTGGACTCTCCCCTGTCCATGGAGACTCCGTACACCAGGTCGGCAGCCCTGATCATCTCGTTGTTGTGGCTGATCACGATGAACTGTAAGCCTTTCGAGTGTTTCCTTATCAGCTCCACGACCTTCCGGGTGTTGGGCTTGTCGAGTGCGGCGTCCACCTCGTCGAGCACGTAGAAGGGCGCCGGCCTGTACCTCTGTATGGTGAAGAGGAACGCGAGTGCCGTGAGGGTCTTCTCCCCTCCGGACATCGAGTCGATGTAAAGCAGCTTCTTGCCGGGAGGCGAGGCGGATATCATCAGGCCGGAATTCAGGTCGTAGGGGTCCTCCAGGCTGAGCTCGGCGTCCCCCCCGGAGGTGAGATCGGAATATATCTCCCTGAACAGCTTCGCCATCTCCTCCATGGTCCTGTTGAATATCTCCCTCTTCTTGCTTTCGATCTCGGCGATGCTCTTTATTATGCTCTCCTTCTCGGAGACGATCCTGTCTACCCTTCCCCTGAACTCCTCGAACTCCTCCTTGAGCGAGTCGAACTCCTCTATCGCCTTCATGTTCACGGGACCCAGCTGGTTGACGAACTCCAGTATCTCCCTTTCCCTGTCCTTCAGGAAGGAGGAGCCCCTTTTCCTGTATTCCTCGGCCTCCCCGGAGCCTTCCAGGACCTTCCTCTGCTCATCCCACTGGATCTTGAGGGTGTCGAAATTGGCCTCGTATCTGGCCTTGCTTATCTTTATGTCGTTAAGCTCCTGCTGGAGGTTCATGCGACTCTCGTACACCTCCCTCCTCTTCTCCCTGAGCTCCTCCGTCTCCTTCTTGATCTTCCTTGTCTTCTTCTCGAAGTCGTCCTTCTCGAACTTCGGGACCTCCTTCCTCATCTGGTTGAGCTCCTTCGTTAGGCCCGCTATCTCGTCCTCCAGTACCTCGTTCTGCCTCTGTAGCTTCTCCTTCTCCTTCAGGTACTGCTTGGTCTCAGGCGGGACCCTGGAGCGCAGGTAGAACCCGCCCGTCATGGCCCCTGACGGCTCGATCAGGTCACCGTCCAGCGTGACCATCCGGATGCGGTTTTTCTTCGCTATCTCCTTTGCCTTGTCGATGTCGTTGAGGCAGGCGGTCCTCCCGAATATGAACTCCATTATTCCCGTGTATTTCGGCTCGTGGTGGACGAGCTCCGAGAGCCAGCCGTACGTCCCCTGCGGGAGGGGGGGCTTCCTGGGGGCGTCTATCCTGTCCATGGGGAGGAACCTGGCCCTCCCTATCCTGTTCTCCTTGAGGTATTTTATGCACCTGGCGGCCACGTCCACGTTGTCGACCACTATGTCGTTCATGTGGCCTCCGGCCGCCACATCGGTCGCGACCCTGTACTTGGCTGGTATCTCCACCAGCTCGGAGACGAGCCCGTGCACCCCTCCGAAGGAGAGGACCTCCTTCAGTTTCGGGGGGACCTTCTTCTCGATCATGCTCAGGTTCTTTATCATCTCGTCCAGGCGCACGATCTCCCTCTCGTTCATCCCTATGAGATTGTCCTTGCTCTCGATCTCCGACCTGAGCCTGGAGAGCTTCTCCGAGAGCTTCATCCGGTCGGACACCCTGTAGACCTCCTTCATCAGGTCTTCCTCTTCCTTCTCCTTCTCGGCCATCTTCCCGTCCAGCTCCTCCAGCCGCTTCCCCAGGTTTCCGATCTCCTTCTCCTTGTCCCTTATCCCCTCGTCGGAGACCTTCATGTGATTCCTGGCGGAGGAGTATTCCTTCCAGACCAGGGTGGCCCTGATCAGGTCCAGCTCCCTGAGCATGTGCCTGTAACGGAGCGCGGTGTCCCTCTCGTCCTTGAGCTTGAGGATGATCTCCTCCTTCTGCTCCAGGATTATCTCGGCCTCCTTCACCTTCTCCTCCACCTTCTCCAGCTCCTTCAGGGACTTCACCTTCTTCTCGTCGTATTCGGTTATCCCGGATATCTCGTCTATGATGGTCCTCCTCTCCGCCGGGTTCATCTCCACGACCCTGGTGACGTCGCCCTGCTTGATTATGTTGTGGCCGCCGGGGAAGAGCCTGCCCTGCGTGAATATGTCCAGTATCTGCTGCCTCGGGGTCACCTTGCCGTTCAGCCGGTAGGTGGAGACCCCCTCCTTGTTGAGCCTCCTGGTCACGCTGACCTTCTCCTCCTTCAGGGGGAGGGACCTGCAGTCGTTCGAGAAGACCAGGGAGACCTTGGCGTAGTCCGACCCTTTCTTCTCGTCGCTCCCGTGGAATATCAGGTCTTTCGCTTTCTTCGCCCTTATGCCCTTGGAGGAGCCCTTGCCCATGACGAAAAAAATCGCGTCGCTGCAGTTCGATTTTCCTGATCCGTTGGGGCCCGTGACGACGGCGAAATTGGTCGGGAACGGCAGGGACATCTGGCGCTTGAAGGACTTGAATCCCTGAACGTTTATCTTTTCCAGACGGACCATCCTGTCACCCTAAAAACCCTTTCTGATCAATAAAATCATACGAAGTCTGCTGATTTTTGGACATTTCTTTTATTATAATATTATGTCGGGGAACTTATTTATAGATGATTACAGGTGAGGCCTAACTCAAGAAAGCGAACCTTCCGGGGCCGGTGAGGCCCCGGCCTTCCTTGTTTTCAGGAAATAGACGCCAGCCACTGCAATGATAATTATGATTGCCGGAAAAAACGTCCAAGAATACTTAAACGGTTCCGCAGGTCCCTCCTTGCATCTTCCATCCTCGCAACCATATTCACATTCCTCTCTCGTTTCCCAGTTCATCCCGTCAATCGAGCATTCCCTCACTTCATTCCCCTCACATCCCCTTTCCATCGGGACGCAGGCCATCCCGGCGTCTTCCAGAACGCTCCCGGCTATCGCAAAGATGGAGAAACCGGGAGTGAGGGAAGAATACGGATTTCCTTTCCGAGCTGTATTCTCGTTCAGATGCGGTTGTCCGCTGGCTGCGGTCGGCATTGGTGGGAATGAAGCCAGCGAAAACGGGATGAGACGCTCCATGTATTATTTTTGTCGGCATTCGCAAATAAAGTTAAGTTTAAACGGCCGCATGTATCACCGGAATCCGGCCCCTGCGGGTTCCCGCCAAGAAGTTGGAGTTGTGAGTTTAGCGAAATTATCGTTCCCTTTTCTTTATCCTCACGCAACCGTTGATCAGGTCTTCCCTCTCGACGTGAAAGTTTATCTCGTCTCCCTTCTTCCAGTCAAGGATTTTCAGAATCATTTTCGGCACGACAATGAAATGCTTGCTGTAACTCTTTCTTTTTCCTTCCTTGTCGTGAATACGGGTTCTTATTTCCTGCAATTTCGGCATATTGAAAGATTGGCGAGGTTACATAAAGGCTTTGCCATGGCGTCTAAACAATGTTGCGGAATGTTTATATTTTCATTGCAGGTGCGCACGCGGAGAGCATGGCCGTTCATTCCTTCAGCAGGCTGGCGCTCGTTTTGTGGATCCTCTGCCTCAGGGCGAAGGGGACGACCAGGGTCGTAATGAAGGCGACCATGACCAGGATCGTGAGATGGTTGCTGGTGAGTATCCCGAGCTCCAGCCCGACCATGGCTATTATCATCTCCACCGTTCCCCTCCCGTTCATGCCCAGTCCTATCGTGAGCGAATCCCCGCCCTTTGCCCCGCCCGAGTAGGCCCCTCCGGAGGCCCCGATGATCTTGCCGGCGAAGGCCGCGAGCAGCACCGCCAGGAAGAGCAGAGGGGTGGATACGAGGGCCGAGAAGCTCACGCTGAAGGCGACGCTCACTATGAAGAGCGGCCCCAGGAAGCCCTGGGTTATGGCCCTGAACCTGTTCTTCAGCCCGCTGAATGTCCTCTGGCCCGCGATCTCCTCGCTCACCATGAGGCCGGCCAGGTAAGCGCCTATGACGAAGTGTATCCTCATGATCTCCGCGAAAAACGCGAAGAACAGGCCCACTATTATTGCGAAGGTGAAGCCCCTCGTCGCCTGCCTCATGTATTTCGTTATCCTGGGGTAGAGCTTGTATCCTATGAATATGGAGACGACGAAGAACACGCTGGTCTCGGCGAGCGTCAGCAGCCCTTCCTGCACGGTGAAATCGCCGATCATCACCGATTTGATCGCGACCGAGAGGATGATGAAGGAGAGCATGTTGTCCACCATGGCCGAGCCCATTATCGTGTATCCCAGCCTGGTCCTGAGAAGCTTCAGGTCATAGAGTATCCTCGACTTGGTCACCATGGACGTCCCGGATATGGCGGCCCCTATGAACAGCCCCTGCAGGAACGACCCTCCCAGCGACATCACGGCGGCCAGTCCCAGCACGAAGGGCACGAACGTTCCCGCCACCCCTATGAAAATTGCGGATTTGCTTACCCTGAAGAGCTTCTTGGGATCGGTCTCCAGGCCGGCGTAGAACATCAGGAAGAACATCCCGAGTTTCGCGAGCACGTCAAGGCTTTCCGAATACGACACGAGGTTCAGTATGGGCGGCCCTATTATCAGGCCGGCGAGAAGCTCGCCGATTATCGGGGGGAGCCTGGCCTTTTTCGAGAATTCCCCCGCGACCCAGACCACCACGAGAAGGAAAAGTATGCTCACTATCGGCATGTTGAATACCCTGACCGCGTTCTCGGTGAATTCCGTCAGCATCCGATCACCTGCCCCCTTAATATTGTTTGGTCCCTTCCCTAATATGCTTTCCAGGATCCGGGCCATGATGATGAAATGAACCGCTGGGACCGGTCAGGGATCAGCTTAAAAAATTTCCTGCGAACATTTCATTATGGTACTCGAAAAGCTGGACGGTTCCGTGAGAAAGTCGATGGAAGAGAACGTGAGGAAAAAACAGGAATCCGAGGAGATGGAAAGGCAGAAGAAAATGGCAGATAAACGGAAAAAGATTGAAAGGGAGCAGGAACTGGAAGAGAAGCGGAAGAGAAGGAAAGAGATTGTGATACCGAATATCGCTGAATTGATGACGGATACCCTTTATGACAGGGAAATCCAGGAATACATCATCAAATCAAGACCCTCCAAATACTGTGGATTGATCATTAAACCGGAGTCAGGAAAACATAATTTGGTGATGGGAAATATCGACATAAGCGTTTCAATCTTTTTGGGGATTCTGGGGAGAGGGGTAACAGATCTTTACAGGAAAATGGATTCCACTTACCAGAAATACAAGTGTGTTGACTTTATCAAGGTTATGATGGAATGCGTCGAAATCAAGAAGGGTAACAGAACGCATCTTGAAGGACCGGTGGGAAAATTTGTGAACAGGGGTCTCAAAGAATATGGAAAACGGGACGTATCGGAATTGATGGAACCGTCCCCGTTTCTTTTTTGGGTGAAAAATCCCCACGTTTCCATTGATCCGGACGACGGGTACGAATCCAAAACCGAGAAACACGATGTCGCGGATCTGAAAGTTTACGCGGAAGAAAACTTCAAGGATGAGAAGGACTATCTGCATTCCCTGAAAGTTTCACTGAAAGCAGGGGAATTTGAATCTATTGACTGTAACCTCCAACTCAGCGAAGTTACCGGATCGGGAGAGGTGGGTACTCATCTTTTAAATGATGAAGAATATAATAAATGGCTGATAGACTATAAGAAAGTTCTGAAAAAGATTTACGATTTAACTCATGATTATATTGATTTTCGGGGAGAAGGAAGCTGGCTTTTCGTATGAAATATTGATGAATGATTTTAATAAACAATTCATAAAAAATTATTATGCCCAAGACAAAGTTCCTCCTGGACGCGAACTTCCTGATAATCCCCGTCCAGTTCAAGGTCGATATCTATTCGGAGCTGAGGAAGTTCGGCGATCCGGACCTCTATACCCTGGGGCTGGTTCTTCAGGAACTGGCGAAGCTTAAGGGGGGGAACGTCGCCTTCCGGATGTTCATCAGGAACCAGGGGAAGGTCATAGAGATCGGGGGAGCGGAGCACGCGGACGACGAGATAGTCAAGCTGGTGAAGGACGGGTACGTCGCCTGCACCCTGGACAAGAATCTGAAGGAGAGGGTCAGGAAGGCAGGGGGGAAGGTGGTCTTCCTGAGGCAGAAGAAATACCTGGAGATGGGATAATTCATTCCATCTCGAAAATCTCTACTGAATTTTTCTTGCTTTCGTCGTTCTCGAGCTTCTTCTTGTAGTCCTCGAGGGTTTCCTTTCTTTTCAGGATCGCCCTTTCCCCCTCGAATTCCAAAGGTTTCCAGTTTTTATCGTCGATGAGGATCACGTAATGGTTCCTTTTCCCCCTTTCGAAAACGGTTACGGATTCGCTCTTCCCTCCGAGTTCGTCTCCCACAGACGGGTTTTTCTTTACGGCCGTTTCGAAGGCCTCATCGTAATTCTTCACTTTCAGCTCCGTTATCCTGTGCAGATTCCCGGAACCCTCGGGATGGTACTCGTAGTCCAGAATTACCTTCATGATGAAATATTCGGGGGAAATCTTTTATCCCTTTCACATTTATATCCCGCCGGGACAAGGGTTAATATGCCACCGAAATTCGGGCTCCTGACGAATCCGACCGAGAACATTCTGAAGGAGATCAGGGCGGCGAAGGAACTGGGGATGGACTACGTTGAGATAGGGATAGAGCCGCCCAGGTGCCTCCCGGAGCAGCTTCTGAAGAAAAGGAAGGAGATACTCCCGCTCCTGAAGAGATACAGGATGTACGCAATCGGCCACACGGCCTGGTGGTACGGCCTCGGGGGAGAGCATGAGATTATCCGGAAGGCCTGGGTGGAGGAGGGGAAGCGGACCATAAGGATGTGCGGAGAGCTCGGGATAAAGCTCCTTAATTTCCACCTGGAAGCGCATGGGATGTCCGTCAGGCATCCCAGGTTCCTGAAGAGGATAATCTCGAATTTCATAGAAAGCATGAGGAAGCTCGTGGAATACGGGAAGGGATCCGGGGTAAAGGTCATGTTCGAGAACGGGACGGGATCTCCCGACTTTTCCCGGATAGAGACAATCGGCCGGATACTGAAGGAGGTCCCCGGGCTCGGCTTACACATGGACATAGGGCACCTGTTCATCTCGGAGGGGCAGAGGGGGGTCGAGAGGGCGATCAGGAAGTTCTCCCGGAGGCTGGTCCACGTCCACATCCACGACAATTACGGGACGCAGGACGATCACCTTCCGCTCGGGGTTGCCTCGCTCGATTACGGGAGGGTCGCGAGGGTTCTGAAAGGGATCGGTTACGGGAAGGGCGTCACCTTCGAGGTGTTCGCCAGGGACAGGGACTACCTAAAGCTTTCGGTCGAGAAGTTCAGGAAAGCCTGGAGAGACGGGTCCGGGTGACAGAAGGTAGCTGATGATCCTTTCGTTGTTTTTGATAAGCTCCCCGTTAAGGCCGATACCTGACTGGAAATAGTCTTTGTGGAAACGTTCCATTTCAGTCCGGAGATCAAGTATCTTCTTTTTCAGTTCCTCTATGCGGGCGCGGGGCTCGTCCGCGGCGTGGCTGAGGAAGTTGTATTCGGATGCCATTAAAAACATAACACTGTTATATTTATAAACCAAAAAAGACGCGGACCGGATCAAGAGATCCTTTCGATGACGGAAAGGGCGAGACCGATCGCCTGCCCGGTGCTCTTCT